>JAFZUF010000074.1 GCA_017618475.1 Clostridia bacterium | reverse complement strand
TAATGAACACTAACGATTTATCCGGATGCGGATGGTTTTTAAGAACGTTTTCGCAATACTTTCGCACACAAGACGTCGACTTACCCATAAACTTAGCACCGGTCAACAACTTACCGTCAACTACGTTAATTTGCGGTTTGAGTTTTAATAGATTCGCACCAAAAAATGCTAATGCTGAACAACGTCCACCTTTGTATAAATAATCCAACCGATCAATAATAAAACTAGCTTGCACAAATGGTACAAGCTCATTAGCTTTAGCAACTAACTTTTTAGGGTCATTAATTTCCGACATTAAATTTTTAACATAAATTGCCACTAAAGCAATGGCGGTTGATAAATTCTTTGTGTCAACCACATAAATGTTATCTTTTTGCAAATTTGCCACAGCTGTCAAAGCATTTTGATAAGCAGACGATAAATTACTGCCAATGCTGAAATGAATTACCGCATCATACGATTGCAGCAGCTGGGTAAAATGAGCCTCAAATGCCGCCGCGTTAATCGCACTGGTCTTCGGCAAAATTTTTTTGGCATCCGCCTTGGCAAATATATCCAACGCACTAATTTCGCCATCAACATACTCTTCTTCCCCGATTGAAACATGGAACGGTACAATATGAAAGTCATATTGCGCAATCAGTTCTTTCGTCAAGTCACAAGCACTATCCAATGATAAAGCAATTTTCATAAATTTCTCCTTACTGTTTACAGTATAATCATTTTTTAAAATTTAACATTTATTTTTTACTGCGGTCACGAAAATTTGTATGCAATAATTTTTGCGCCAACGCGCTGTCCGGACTGCCCAAGAATTCTTGGTAAAGTTGTTTAATCGCCGGATTGTCGCTGGATTTATGTAACGATTGGTATTTATCCATGCGCTTAATTGTCGCAGCACGTTTTTGTGCATTTCCTCGGTTATCTTGAATCAAACCAGTGTCACTGGGTTGTCCGCCACCATTAACACAACCACCCGGGCAAGCCATAACTTCAATAAAATCATAATCGACTTCACCCACCTTGATTTTTTGAATCAATTTTTCCGCATTGGCAATACCCGAAACTACAATGCTTTTTACCGGTCGTGGTAATTGGTCATTAATTGTGCGCAAAGCCGCTTCACATACCCCGCCCGATGTACCAAAAATCAAACCAGCTCCCGAAGATAACGACAACGGATTGTCATATTCTTCATCAGGCAATGCCGCCAAATCAATACCTTGTTCTTTTAAGAAACGAATCGCCACGCGGGTTGTCAACACCATGTCAACATCCTGAATTTGGTCGCGCGTGATTTCGTCCATTTTCGCGATACACGGCATCAACATGACCATGAAAATTTGTTTAGGGTCAATGCCCATTTTCTTAGCATAGTAACTTTTCGCCACCGCACCAAACATACCCATCGGCGACTTAGCGGTCGATAAATTAGGAATTAATTCAGGGTGACATTGTTCGACATAGTTCACCCAACCCGGGCAACAAGAAGTAAACTGTGGCAAGTTTTTACCACTGTGCAAACGTTCCAACAATTCGGCACCTTCTTGCATCACGGTCAAATCGGCACCAAAATCCAAATCAAACACTTTATCAAAACCGGCATGGCGCAATGCCGCCACCATTTTTCCTTGCGCGTTGGTACCTGCCGGTAAACCAAAACCTTCACCTATTGCCACACGTGTGCTGGGTGCCGTCGCGATAATGCAATGTACGTTAGGGTCGCTTAATTTCACGCGCAACAACGGTAAATCACTGTTTTCAATTAATGCCCCTGTTGGGCAGTTCGCCACACATTGACCACAAGAAATGCATTTGGTGTGGTCCAAACTCTCACCAAAAGCACAACCAATTTGACCATCGAACCCGCGTCCCAAAGTTCCCAGCACGCCGACCGCTTGCGTGTCATGACAAACTTTAACACAACGTCCGCAACGAATACATTTGGCATTGTCGCGAATAATGTGTTTTTGATTGATTTCAACCGGTGGCAACGGGCGACTGGCGACATATGTGTTTTTATCCGCGCCGTACTGCGTGGCAAAGCGTTTCAAACGGCAATCTTCCGCCCGACCACAAGACGTACATGCCAATCGGTGGTCGGCGAGCAATAATTCCAAAACAGTTTTACGTGCGGCATTGACTTGTTCGTCATGAGTAATAATTTGCATACCGTCCGCAATTGGTGTATTACAAGCCGTCACTAAACCGCGACGCCCAACAACTTTCACCACGCACACCCGACAAGAGGCAATCGCACCAATACTTTTTTCGTAACACAAACTGGGGATTTGGATACCTACCTTGGCACACGCACTTAAAATTGTTTGCGGTTGGTTAAATTCATAGACTTGTTCATTAATCGTAACTTTCATTTTTGTTTTCCTCCCGTAATCGCATGCACCGGACAGCTGTGCGCACACAAACCGCATTTAACACAAACGCTTTGGTCAATGTGATGACGTTGTTTAGGTTCGCCTTTAATCGCATGCACCGGACATTGTCGCGCACATAAACCACACCCCACACACTTGTCGGTAATTTGATAACCAGCAAAACAGACACCCGCCGGACATTCGCCCCGTAAGTGGGCGGCAAATTCATCACCAAAATAACGCAATGCCGATAACACCGGATTGGGACTGCTTTGTCCCAACCCGCACAAACTGGTATCCATAATTTGTTGTCCCAAGGTTTTAATTTGCGCCAAATCCGCCGGTGTACCTTGACCTTTGGCAATTTTTTCCAACAGCGCTTCCAACTTTTTGGTTCCTACACGACACGGTGTACATTTACCACAACTTTCGTCCGCCGAAAATTTGGTAAAGAATTTCGCAAAATCAACCATGCAAGTCGTTTCGTCCAAGACTACCAAACCGCCCGACCCCAAAATTGCGCCAACGTTTTTTAAGCTTTGGTAATCCAACGGCGTATCAAATAAACGCGCCGGAATACAACCACCGCTGGGACCACCGATTTGCACCGCCTTAATTGTATGCCCCGGTTTAGCGCCGCCACAGTGTTGATAAATTAATTCTTTAATCGTGGTACCCATGGGAACTTCCACTAAACCACCTTTCTGCACCGCACCCGATACCGCAAAGATTTTGGTGTTCTTAAAGTTTTCCGGTCCATACAAAATAATGTTGGGAATGTTCGCCAAAGTTTCCACGTTATTAATCATGGTCGGTTGACCATATAAGCCCGCTTCGGTGGGATACGGCGGACGCGGATGTGGTTCGCCTCGTTCACCCATGACGCTGTTCATTAAGGCGGTTTCTTCACCACAAACAAAGGCTCCCGCACCTAAACGAATATTGATATCAAAATCCGTTCCTAAAATACCGTCGCGACGTGCTTGTTCAATCGCCGTTTGCAAAGCAGTTACAGCATCGGGATACTCGGCACGGACATAAATCACCCCTTGATGCGCACCGACCGCATAACCCGCAATTTTCATGGCTTCCAAAATTATGTGCGGGAATTGTTCCATAATCGCCCGATCCATGAACGCGCCCGGATCGCCCTCATCACCATTACAAATCACAAATTTTTCTTTGCCCGGTGCCGCCGCCAACAAACGCCACTTCTTACCGGTTGGGAAACCAGCACCACCACGACCACATAAGCCACTTTGCTCCACCATGTCAATCACGGTACTGGGCGCAATTTTTTCCGCTTGAATTTTTTGCATCGCTTCGTATTGACCATTACCGAAGTTCATTAACCGCCTCCTTGATTTGAGCTACCGTGGCGTGTTCGTACACGCGGTCGTTAATCGTGACAATCGGTGCACACGCACACTTACCCAAACAACGCGTATTTTTTTGGATGGAAAACTTACCGTCCGGGGTAATTTCACCTTCACCAATACCCAATTCTTCCTTTAACATTTTTAAAATAGCTTCCGCCCCCGCAATAAAACACGCGGTACCCATACACACCGCAATCACGTTTTTACCACGTGGCGTAAACGAAAATTGTTGATAAAAAGATGCTACCGAATAAACTTGTGTCGGCGAAACATGAAATTCGTTCGCAATGCGATTCACAGCATCGCGCGTAATATAACCATCTTGCGCCATTGCTTTTTGTAACGCCACAATTATACTGTCCGGAATCATTTTTGTTTCACTGCCTCCAATTTACGTAACGGGAACGGCAAGCGTTCACCTTTCTTACGATAATCTTTTAATAATTGTTTTTTCACAAATGATGGGCGCAAATCCACTTTTTCTAATTCATCAAGCGCCAACCACATTGGTTCGTAAAAACCACCACGGCGGTTGGGGTCAGTATATTCCTCAGCATCGGTTGGTTGCGGTTCACCACTTTGATACTCGCAAGCCATGAACGTTTGCCAACCATCACCACGACCGTGTTTGTGGTCTTCGTACCAAAATTTATATAACTCACGAAATGGTCGCGCTACTACACTGGTTTCTTCCAACACTTCACGTGCACAGGTTTGCGTTAAAGTTTCACCAGTGTCAACGTGTCCACCAGGAAACACAAAATATTCTTGTCCATCACGTCGACGATGAATTACCAATAATTTACCGTCACGAATCACAATTCCCCGTCCAATAATACTGGGTTCAATTTGCCACTTTTTTTGTTTAGCGGGTTTACTAAAGCCAACCAATAATTGCTGCATTTGATACTGCAATTTATCACCCAGCTTTGCTATGCCATCTTTGATCATACGACCATCCACCAAATATGGTGTTGGATCAATCGCTTGTCCCACTTTGATGCGGGTTAAACGGAACAAGCGAAATGGTCGGTCACTAACAATTGGAATAATTGGTACACCGCTCCGCAATGCCACCATCGCAATCCCATTTTGAATTTTCAATTGGTCATCGGCATTAAATGAACGATGACCTTCCGGCATCACGCATAAAGCACGATTTTTTTGTAAAACCGCCACACTTTCACGCATTAATGATAATTCTGCCGATGCTTTAACCGGAACACCGCCCAACGCACGAAAAAAGTTATTACCAAAACCCGGAGTAAATAACTCACCTTTAATCCAAAAATTACTTTTGCGCCAAACATCAATCACCAGCACAGGGCCATCCAAAGCATTACGATGATTCATTGCCAAAATTACCGGTTTACCACGAAACTTACGTAATTCTTTTTTGTTAATCCATTTCGTCCAAAACAACAACTTAAATGGAAGATAGCAAATTAATTTTAATAAAAATCTTAACATGTTCCTATTTTAGTATAATTGCCAACATTTCGTCCACCACTTCATCAGCCACACGACCAGTAGTGTTAATTTCAATCGCATCTGGTACTTTAACTAACGGAGCAATCGAACGTTCCATATCCAAACGGTCACGTTCCTTGGTGGCTAATAATACTTCGGTCAAAGTAATGTTTTCGCCACGGCGCACATAGTCCATATAACGACGATTCGCACGTTCTTCCAATGTTGCGTTAATATAAAATTTGTAATTCGCATTTGGAAATGCCACCGAAGTTGTTTCGCGACCTTCAACCACTAAATCAAAGTTACCCGCTGTTTGATGTTGAATTTCATGCACACGGTCTTGCACTGCAGGATTAACGGCCACTTCCGCGACATGGTTAGAAACTTCCACCGAACGAATTTCCGTAGTTACATCTTCCCCATCCAAATAAACTAACGTGCGCTTATCCGGACTGCATTTAATTTCAACTTGTGCTTGTAAATAATTTTTACCACGCAAATCGGCCAAAGCTATCGTGCGGTAAATCGCACCAGTATCCAAACATAAATAATTTAATTTTTTTGCCAATAATTTTGAAATCGTGCCTTTGCCACTGGCAACAGGACCATCCATTGCAATAACCATACTAGAATTCACTGTATCATGACTTTTATTTTTTGACAAAGGAAAAGTGCAGCTTGTCATCCACCCCCGACTGTGTTATGCTGAAACGTTAATCTGGCGCTTGCTGTACGGGCGACCGTGCAGAGGAAAGTCCGGGCATCAAATGGCATCATGCAAGCTAACGGCTTGTCGCGGCGACGTGAAGGACAGTGCAACAGAAAGCAAACCGCCCGCAAGGGTAAGGGTGAAACGGCGGGGTAAGAGCCCACCGCACTGCGGGTGACCACAGTGGCAATGTAAACCCCATGAGATGCAAGGTTAGTGGTTGGGATTTAATGGCGGCCAGTCAACCTGACCCATACACCGCGCGAGCGTGCCGGCGACGGTACGCCAAGATAGATGAGCGTCCAACGACATAACCCAGCTTACCGATTAACTCACAAAGACCCGCAAGGGTTTTTTTGATGCACAAGTTTGCCCGCGTCACAATAAACTGACATATGGAAACAACAACCGTGACGGTG
>JAFZUF010000073.1 GCA_017618475.1 Clostridia bacterium | reverse complement strand
TTTCAAATAAAAAGCGGTTATAACCGCCTTTTTTGTGTCCTCAATCACTAACATCAATATCGAGCGTAATATTTAAATGATACTTTGGGTACTTGGTTTGAATTTCGTCGTAAATGGCTTTGTAGACTTGGGTGCGGTCGGGGACTTTGAAATCAATGATGATATCAAAACTAATGGTTTTTTCGGGTTTGTTCAGATAGAAACCGTGCATTTCCAAAATACCCGGGTGCGCAAAGACGATTTTGGAAATTTCTTTCTTTGCTTGCACAATGTGGGGGTCTTTGGTGTTAACCGAATAAATCCCAATCGTGTGTAAAATTACGCCGTATTTTTCGGCGATGGTTTTGGTGATGCGGCGGGAAATGGCGTCAACGTCGGTAACCGACAAAGTGTCCGCCACTTCAATGTGGACTGAACCTAAATATTTGTCGGGACCGTAATCGTGCAAAATTAAATCGTAAGCGCCTTGAATCGCGGGTTCTTGGGTGATTTCATGTTTGATGGCTTTGGTTAAATTACTTTCTGCCCGGACACCCAACATTTGTTCGACCGATTCTTTAATTAATTCTAAGCCGGTTTTTATAATAAATAAGGAAAGCAATACGCCGACGTAGGCTTCCAAATTAATGTGAAAAATCATGTAGACAATGACCGATGCCAAAACCGAAATTGACAGCAAGGCATCGTTAAAGGCGTCCGCGCCACTGGCGACTAGGGCGGTGGAGTTGACCGTTTTGCCTTTATGTTTGACGTAGATGCCCAAGATAAATTTGACCAAACTGGCGGCGACCAAAACAATCAATGTTGCGGCGGTATAGTTGACCGTTTCCGGGTGAATAATTTTTTTGATGGCTTCAATTAAAGCCGTGATGCCGGCGTACAGGACGATAACGGAAACGACAAAGGAAGTGATATATTCAATCCGGCCGTGACCATAGGGGTGTTTCTTGTCGGGGGCTTTGCCGGCCAGTTTAGTACCAACGATGGTGAGAGTGCTGGATAGTGCATCGCTGTAATTATTGACCGCATCCGAAATAATCGCGATTGAACGGGCTAACAAACCAACCAGCACCTTAAAACTTGCCAAAATTACGTTGGCAATAATGCTGAAAATACTGGTTCGCACAACGATATTTTCACGATTCTTTTTCATGTGTACTTTTAAGTTTAATTAATTGGGCCTTATTAAGCAAGGTAATTAATTATCATTTACCATACTTTCTAATAATGATTTGGGAACGAAACCAACGTGGCGGTTGATTTCGTTGCCGTGGTCAAATAAGATTAAGCACGGAATCGACATGATGCCGTATTGCTTAGCAAGTTCGGGTGCCACATCCACATTGACCGAAACAAATTTCACGTTGGGGTTATTACTTGCCACCGCTGTCAAAACCGGTTTTAACATTTGGCAAGGGCCACACCAATCGGCGTTGAAATCGACCAAGACCTTTTGGTCGCTTTGTAAAACTTCCTTGTCAAAATTGGTTTGATTTACTTCGATTACAGACATTTTGTTCTCCTTTTGTTCTTCTGGTTTTAGTATAATGCTAAATGCAATTAAAATACAAATCCATAGGTTATCAATTTTGAAACTTGCAAAAAAATAAATAACACTAAAATAACCCGCACGTTAAAATCAAATAGTGTTCTTTTTGTATTTGTTCAAAAATCTTAAATTAATATGTTATTTCTTTATCTATTTTATTCTTAAATTTCAAATAATTTTGATATCCATCATCTTCATCGTTTTTATCTTCGTTCAAATGCAAGTTTCTATTCCCCCACTTAGTTATTTCGTTTCCATCAAGTGAGAAACTTACGACAATTCTTTTCATATCCTGTTGCTCAAGTGTATAATCTTCTACGAATCCAAGAAATAGAGAACTAATTTTAGTATAAAAAGGAACAGCATTCGGACATAAATCTTCTCTTTTAGAAGAATATAGTCTCAGCCTTTTGTAACCCATGTCTTTTGCTCTACTAAGTGTTTCCAAAAGTATAGCCTTGCCATATCCCCCTCCTCTAAATTCTGGAAGAACACCAAACCAACCTAGCCACGCCGTATCTTTTTCTCCCAACTCAGGATAATCATATATTCCAGATATACCAATAAGGTTATCTCCTTCATAAACAAGCCAATAAGGATTTCCTTTTTGATATGCTCTTAAATAACTATTAAAAGCACAAGCGTCTGGCCAAAAATTCATTTCAGTCTCTGTAGCAAGTATAATATTATCCATATCAACATCAACAAATTTTAATTTTGTATTTTTCATATTTTACTCCTTGTGTAGTTATTATATCAAAAAAACAATCAAGATCTGTACCGGTTTTAAGAAGAATGTAATTTACAATGCTAGACATTAAAATTAAGTAATGGTATAATACTAGGTATGAGATCAAAAATTGATGAAAAGGATTTGTTTCAAGTAGTTTTAGGTGATGACGAAGAAGTTGTGCAAATATTACGTCCACACAATGGACGTGCTTGGTTTGGTGTGGTTTGCGCAATTATCTTGTTAAGTTTGATTATGATTCCGACAGGTATTTGCATGATTGTGTTTAATAAACCTAATTCGGCCGATGGTGAAACATTGGGTCTTGGAATTTGCTGTTTGGTTCTTTGGTTCTTACTTAGTGTGTCCAGTTTGGTTAGTGTTGGTTTATGGAGTTATAAAACAATTTATGCGTTAACCAATAAACGTGTTTTAATTCGTACTGGCTTCATTGGTGTGGATTACAAAAGTTTGGATTTAACTATGGTGGGTGCGTTATCGGTAAACGTAAGTGTGGTTGATAAAATTATGCGTAAAAATACCGGTACTATTGCATTTGGCAGTATGGCCAGCCCGATGACCACACAAAATGCTTCAAAATTTAATTTTGCGTTTATTTATGACCCGTATCATGTTTATAAAGAAGTTAAAGATTATATTGATCAAAAGAAAAGTGAAGCCGCAAAATAATAAATTACAAAACTGAAAAGTCTGCGGGTTGTGGGCTTTTTTTTAGTGGCATAGTCATGGTTATGACTGACGTATTGATAGCGTAGGGGTTTCATGTTTTTTTTTATTATCAGCATTCTTTTTGTATCAATCGTGGGGACGTTGTTACATTTCCTTTATGATTGGACAAATCATAATCAGATTGTTGGACTGTTTGCGGCAGTTAATGAAAGTACATGGGAGCATATTAAAATTGTGCTGACACCAACTTTGCTTTGGGGGT
>JAFZUF010000072.1 GCA_017618475.1 Clostridia bacterium | reverse complement strand
TGTGACAGACTTATTTGAAAAGTATGATAAAAACACAAAAATATTGGTTGTTACTCATAATGGCGTGATGCGCTCAATTAAGGGAAACTTTGTTTTCAATTATGAAAACATTATGTCGTCCAATTTAGAGTGCATCACCTTAAACGAGGATAACTATTTTGAATATTTAAATCATAAACAATGTTTCAATTTTTAAAGTTGGCGGCTCACTACACGGCGATGTAGTCGAATTAAAAAATGGTGAAAGCCATTTTTTTTAGTTTTGATGTAGTCCATCAAAATAACTTTGTTTGATAAACTTGAATCTTAAAATGCAAAAATGATAAGTTGTGATTAATAATTTTAGTTTACAAGTTGTTAATTTTGCGTTAACATAATTTTACCGAAAGCAACTTGCGAATTTTGTCGATTTAATTTAATACAAAAAGTACTACAAGAAGAAATAAGTATATCTTGTGGTACTTTTATTTTCCAACCACAATATATTGTTATTTTAGTTGACATTATGAAAAAAAGTGTTATGATTAAAAATGATAGCCGCAGGAGCGGTTTAAAAAGGGGAAAATCATGCAAATCGTTAAGCGAAATGGAAAAATTGTTGACTTTGATGCTAATAAAATCAGGGTAGCAATTCAAAAAGCAAACCGTGAAGTAGATGAAAAGGAACAGGCTACCGAAGCCGAAATTGAACAAATTTTAGCTTATATTACTGGTTTGAAAAAGAAACGCTTATTGGTTGAAGACATTCAAGATATTATTGAGGAACGTTTAATGATGTTCGGACATTATGATTTGGCGAAACGTTACATTATATATCGTTATACTCACGAATTGGTACGCCAAAGTAATACGACAGACTTGGCAATTAAACAATTAATTGACGGTGAAAATGAATATTGGAATACGGAAAATTCCAATAAAAACGCACGTGTGGTTACTACGCAGCGCGACTATATCGCAGGCATTGCCAGCACGGATATTACACGTCGTTTCTTGTTGCCAAGACATATTGTTACGGCGCATGATGAGGGTATTATTCATTTCCATGATGCCGATTATTTTGCACAAAACGCATTACACAATTGTGATTTGATTAACTTGGAAGATATGATGATGAATGGTACCAATATCAATGGTGTCATGATTGAACGTCCGCATCGTTTCTTGACCGCGATGACGATTGCTACCCAATTAATTACGGCGGTATCGTCCAGTCAATACGGTGGTGCAACTATTACGTTAACGCATTTGGCACCGTTTGTGCGTGACAGTTATCAACGTCATTTGAAACGCTATCAAGATCGTGGTTTATCCAAAGAACAATGTGAAAAATTTGCTAACGAAGATTTAAAACGTGAAATTACCGATGGGGTGCAAACTTTCCAATACCAAATTAATTCAATGACTACAACTAATGGACAAGCACCATTCTTGTCGGTTTGCATGTATTTGGGTGAAACCAAGGAATATAAAAAAGAATTGGCAATGATTATTGAAGAATTCTTGCGCCAACGTATTATTGGTATGAAGAACGAAAAGGGTGTTTACATTACGCCGGCGTTCCCGAAACTTTTGTATGTATTGGAAGAAGCCAATATTAATCCCAAAGGTGAATATTATTATTTAACCGAATTGGCTGCGGAATGCACCGCAAAACGAATGGTGCCGGATTACATTTCGGAAAAAATCATGAAGCAATATAAAATCGATGCTAACGGTAACGGGCAATGCTATCCGTGCATGGGTTGTCGTTCGTTCTTAACACCATATGTCGACAAGAACGGTAAGCCGAAATACTATGGTCGTTTTAATCAAGGTGTTGTTACTATTAATTTGGTGGATGCGGCTTTGTCTTCTGAAAAAGACATGGATAAATTTTGGAAAATTTTGGAAGAACATTTGGAATTATGTCATGAAGCGTTGCAAATCCGTCATGAACGTTTGTCAAAGGCAACCAGTGATGTGGCACCAATTCTGTGGCAGCATGGGGCATTGGCGCGCTTGAAGAAAGGCGAAAGTATCCATGAATTATTACATGGCGGTTATTCGACGATTTCATTGGGTTATGCGGGGCTATACGAATGCGTTAAATATATGACCGGACACAGCCACACTGACAATGGTAAAGGTAAGGAATTTGGCTTGGCGGTCTTACAACGCCTGAACGATAAATGTAAACAATGGAAAGCAGCCGAGAATATTGATTACAGTGTTTATGGTACGCCAATCGAAAGTACAACTTATAAATTTGCAAAAAACTTGAAACGTCGTTTTGGTGAAATCAAAGGCATTACGGATCGTAACTATATTACCAATTCTTACCACGTACCGGTATTTGAAGAAATCGATGCGTTTTCCAAATTGAAATTAGAGAGTGAATTCCAACGTTTAAGTCCGGGTGGTGCGATTTCTTATATTGAAGCACCAAATTTGACCAACAACTTAGGCGCGGTTATGGAAGTCATTCGTTTCATTTACGATAATATTATGTACGCAG
>JAFZUF010000071.1 GCA_017618475.1 Clostridia bacterium | reverse complement strand
GTGATTATCATTCGCAAACATATAACTATGTGCGAACAACGTATGTTCGTAAGGGATATGCATATCAATTTGCGGTTGACACACAAAGTGTCAGTGTTGGCGCTTATGCAATGTTTGATGAAATCAAAAATCAAGATAATCAAACCATTGCTACAGATACCGCAAGTTTTGATACAGCATCTTTGGATGAAGGAATTTATACTTGTACAGTAACTTTACATGCCTATAATGAAGAAGTTTACAGTAACCATATTCGTACTGTGACAGTCTATTTTGTTGTGGTGGACCCAATTGGTAACGTTGCTTTGCCTTTAGATGTTCGTTTGGATGGTGTCGGTGATTGTGCTGAAATTACCTTAAATATGACAACATTGGATGGCCGTGTCATTATGGCAAATAACTACTTGCATATTGATATTGCACGAGAGAATGAAAATGTTGCTATTACTCAAGGTAGTACGTTTAACAAATTTAATATTACTGCTAAATATTTATCTAATGAATCCTTTAATGTTGGTTTTAGAATTTATAAAAGTTATTTATTTACCAATTTAGATTTGGATGGCGATGGTTTTAATGATGAGGAGCCTGTAAAATTTGAGTATATTGCGGGAGCTACCGTCAACGTTAGCGTTACCGTTGCCAAAGAAAAATTAAATAATTTAACCTTGTCTGGCGAAAGCTTATGCACCAGCGATGTTTTAGGAAATTATTTGGAATTAATTTCTGATGGCGAAATCAATGATACCGTACTTAATATTGAAGCATCTGAAAGTGCGCGAAACCAAGAAATTGGTTTGACCTATGCAAAATGGGAAAATGGTAAGTTTAATCTGATGCCGTTTGTACCAGTTGTCAATGGCACAGATGTGCAAATTGGTGGTGTTGCTACAGCTTATCTCAGTTCATATGGTTCGCCAGTTTTAACGGTACGTCCGACGGAAAACGCCAGCAGTATGGCCATTTATGCGTTGGTTGTTTATACTCGTGATAGTTTACGCCATGTTGAAACCGTGAATGGTAATGAATTTGTTTTGCCAGATACTTACAAAATTATTACATTATTCGTTGGTACGGCTCAAGACGTTGCCGCCAGCGTCTCTGAATTATCCAGTTCTAATGTTCATGATGCCAACAGTGGTATCCGTAATACTTTGGGCAGTTATAACTGGGTTTTTAAAGGCACTTCAGAAAATCTTGCAGAACCAAAAGTTGCAGCATTGTTTTACACAAACCCGGAAACTCATGACAACTTTGGATCAAAAATTAATGCTAATATTTATTATTTTGATGATTTGTACACCGTGCTTAGGTGGGATGAGTTGGATTATGTTGCCAAAGGACAAACTTCAATTACTTTGTCTAAATATGTGCGTTGTGCCATAAATAATGGCTATGTATATTTGCAAGATAATGGGAACCAGGTAAGTGATGTTACGGCATTTAAAACTCGTTTTATTGATAATAATTCATCAAAGCGTTTATCGATCAATCTGGATGAAAATTATTCTTCAAATTCCGATGAAGAAAAATACAGCCACGCCGATGTGGATGTTTATTATCAATTTTCTGTTAACGGAACAACTTTGACTTTTTACATAGTAGAAAGTATTGATAATTTTGACGTAAAGATTCAAACAAATGGTTCGGTTAATAGTACTGGTTTAATTTCGCGAAAAAATTTATCACCGGATGAATATACTAATTTTTATGATGAGGTCATCATGCATCGTGGTGATACCATTGATTTTGACTCAAATTTAAACAATGATGCAAACTGGATGTTGAATAAAGGTAATTTCACCACGAACGGAACAAATTATATTTCCTATGTTGGTGGCCTGTATACTTTCTTCCCGTATGTTGAATTTAATTACAAAACGCCGCAAAATCAAACCGAACTTTATACTTTTAATTTAGAAGCTTTGACGTCAAAAGTTAAGGTTGGAGTTAATGGTGGTGTTAATTATTTAAACATTGTACAAGATACTGTTTTACTGGATGGAGTAACAGCGGCAACTTATGATTTGACCTTACGTGTCGATAGCAGTGACTGGCAGCCGAGTTTATTGAATTACCAGTTCAAGTATGATGGTGTTTATTATCCTTTATTTAAAAACAATGATACAGTTTCCTATGTCCACATGGAGGAAGGAAAAGCTAAGTTAGAGTTTAAATTAACATGTTTGAATGCTAACAATCCAATTAATACTAATGGTTATTATACATATTATTTGCAAATTGATGTGGCAATAGTAATCGTGACACCTACTGTTGATCCATTTTACGATATTCCGCTTGCAATTTTAGAAGTTAGTGAAAACTTGGAAGGTTCATCTTTGGCAAGAACAAAAGATCCTCTCAGGGATTCGGCTTACTTTAGTTTGACTAAGCAAGGTATTTATAATGTAAGTATGGCGCATTTCGCCAACACAAGCATTGCCGAAAATAATCGCAGCGCTTTAGTTTTAGCCACGGGACAAACCGACTCAAGTGTTATCTACCTTGACGATACTTCGGCAGGTGGTCTTTTGGTAATTTATCCAACGCCTTATTACATTAATGTTGTTAATATCGGTTTAACCACGGCCAGCGATGGTTATCACACAGAAACCGTGAAAATCGGTAATGATTTAACGGGAAAACCAATCTATGACAAAGTAACTTATTCTGTTGGTTTTACCCAAATGGTTTATAATGAAGATGAAAAATACTATCAACCATTCCTCAGCGATTCGGGAACTCCCAAAATGGTTTCATCTTGGTCACGAGCTGAAGGCTATAAATGGACTGGACGTTACTATTTTCAAACTAGTATTATTTCTGACTCACAAGTATCGTACCGCTTGGCGGATGATACACCTTTCAAAATTCAAATTTCAATTCAAGGCGAAAGTAATGCTAAGCCGATAACGGAAAAAATGACGTTATTGGCAAAATATCGGGATAGTTTTGTAATTACACCGGGTAGCAGTGCGGAAGATTACGCTGTTTGTACTATGACCCAAACACAATATCAAGCGGTGGGCACTTCGGCAATTTATGATATTGCTTTACCGACCGATTACGTACCAAATTATACAGCTTTCACTTTAAATGGTATTGGTTCTGCAACATCGACGATTCAGTCAACCTATGCTAATGTGACGATTGACACCGTAGCTCAAACTTTGTCTGTTTATGTCAAAGCGGATATTAAGGCGATTGGTCAATCAATTGAAGTTCGCATTCCTTATCACCGACCCGGTGATTATATCAATCCATATTTAAGCGTGGTAATAGTACCGGTGTATTGCGAAGTCGATGGTTTGGAAGTAATTGGACACTACGAAACACGTTTGCAATTATCGTCTGATGACGAAAAAACACAATTAAAATACCGCGCTATCTTCGACTATGATAGCAGCAATATTGCCAGTCGTAATATTAACGAAAAGATAGAGAACTTTAACAACAGTTTGTTGAATTCAGATATGGTGTATTGCAATTATGAAAAATTAAATGAAATTACTGTTCAATTCCCGTATACCTACGTGAATGGTGTGCCGGTTTTAACAAAGAACGGCGACTGTCGTTATATTCAGACTTTTTACTATGATACGCCAGTTACTGCCAGTACAGTCCAACGAAGTGAATATTTAGCGGTTGGTACTGCGGCAACATTTACATTTAATAATTGGGATCCATCAACTATTTCACAATTAAATTATTCGGATGAACTTAATACCAACACCTTCAATCAAGATGAAAAGAGTTTAGTGAATACTAATAAAAATAAAATGTGGGATGTAAATATAATCCGCGCAGATCGTACCACCGTGGCAATTACCGTTAGTTTAGAAAACAACACGGAACGATCTAATAACGAAATTTATCAGTTATTGGTAAAATCAGGTAAACTGAGCATTAAAATTTATTCTAATTCAAATCACGCGACACCGCTATTAGAATTGATAGTAATTCCGGTTTATTTCACATTTGACGAATTTAAATTACAATATAACCCCGTAAACCCGCTGGTGGCCTTAACAACCCCAACAACAATTACCGTTGAAGCTGGAAATATCCGTGCAGATACCAGTAACGAAAATGTTAATGCCGCAATTAGAACATTTGGTATTGAACTTTCAAATGTACAAAATGATTCAGCGAATAACATGAATTTATTGTCTTTTGAACGTGTTTCCAATGACGATGGTATTTATAATTTCAATTTTGATACTACAACGTGTGTATTAACCCGTGCCGATAGTGCAAATCCGATT
>JAFZUF010000070.1 GCA_017618475.1 Clostridia bacterium | reverse complement strand
GTGGCAGTACCCTTTTCAGTAATTAAGATACCCGCAATTTTACGATTATTGTTGAAGATAGTTAATACTTGTTCAATCGTAACGTTTTTACCAACAATCGCAAAATGCCCGGATTGTGGATACATGCGCAAATAACGTTCAATCGTAGTCTCACGAATAAAATCATCTAAATCCTTAGTATCCAAAATTGTTGCCAAGTCTTCAATTAATTTACGCCAACGAACAATCCCAATTAAGCAATTGCCTTTATATGCCGGAATCATACCGTGTCCCGTCTTACCAGTTTCTTTAATTAAATCATACAAGCTCCGGGTTGCATCAATTGTGGTAACAGTACGTTGATGAATAATATCCATTACCAATGGTGGCGTTGTAATCAGTTTGGCAATTTTTTCCATCAGCTCTACCACATCCAAATGCGGTTCGGCAATTACCTTGTGGTTATCACTGCTATGCACGATGGCGTTACGTAAACGGGCAAAATTTATTAAATCATTTTCGTAAACCCGAATAACATGATTTAAATCGGCACAATGACGAATTAAATCCGAAAAAGAAATTGTCGTTTTATAATTGTATTGCGCCCGTAACGCTTTATCAATAGTGTTATAAGCATCTAAAAAACGAATGCCCAATGTTTTCTCTGTTAAATTTGACATATACGTATTATACACTTATAATTCGGTGTGAGCAAAATAGAAAATCGTATGACCGGCGAATTAACCGTTACCTTGAAAGGTTATGGCTTTGTTAATTTACCCAATCAAGAACAAGATATATTCATTGCCAAGGATAATTTACATGGTGCTATTGATGGCGATATCGTCGAAATTCGTTCTAAAAAGAAAAAATTTCACGACAAACCTGACGCCGAAGTTGTTCACATTATCGCCCACCAAACCCAACCCGCCAGCATTTCCGGTATCATGAAAAAGTATAAATTAGTGCAAGAATTTTCGGCACCTGTTTTGCAAGAAGCCAACCGGGTGGCGCAATTTAATCTCAGCGAACATATGCAAAATCGGCTTGATTTACGCAACTTACCAATTATGACAATTGACCCCGCCGATGCCCGCGACCTGGACGATGCCGTCAGTCTTGTTGACAACCCCGACGGCACCATGACCTTAGGTGTACATATTGCGGATGTCAGCGAATACGTTACCCCAGACAGTGCATTAGACAAAGAAGCTTACCGCCGTGGCACCAGTGTTTATTTTCCCGACCGCGTGATTCCCATGTTACCGACCCAATTATCAAATGGTGTTTGTTCGTTAAATCCCAATGAACCGCGTTTGACATTGTCCGTTTTAATGACTTTGGATCAAAAATATAATTTGGTTAAATACCAAATAGCAAAATCATTAATCCAATCAAAAACGCGTTTTTCTTATGATGAAGTTCAAGATATTTTAGATGGCAAAGCCGACCACCCTTTCCGTACAACTTTATTAAGAATGGCGGAAATTACCAAAAAATTTGAACACGATCGTCAGGTACGTGGCGAAATTACCTTCAACGTACCTGAACCAAAAATAGTTTTGGACGATAAAGGACAAATTGCTTCGGTATATTCCCAACCACATAACTTAAGTCACCGGATCATTGAAACATTTATGGTGTTAACCAACGAAGTTGTCGCGGAACATTGCTACAAATTACATTTGCCATTCGTTTATCGTATCCACGAAAAACCCGAACCAATTAAAGTCATTCGTTTTTTAAATACCTTAATTCCATTCGAAATTAAACACCAAATTGACTTCGAAAACCCAACCGGCTTTCAATATCAAGACATGCTGGAGCAAATCAAAGACGAAAATGTGAAAATCATTGTTTCCAGTTTAGCCCTACGTTCCATGCAAAAAGCCAAATACGACCCGCACTGTGTCGGTCACTTTGCGTTGGGGGCAACTTATTATTGTCATTTTACTTCGCCGATTCGTCGTTACCCTGACTTAACCATTCACCGCATTATCAAAATGCATCTTGACAACCAATTAACCGATACAAAAAAAGCGCGCCTAACCGCTTTCGTTACCGCTGCCAGTCAACAATCATCACAAACCGAATTAGATGCTGTGGCGGCCGAACGTGAAGTCGATGCCCTAAAATGCGCTGAATACATGCAAGCTCATATTGGCGAAACCTTTGACGGAATTGTTAATGGTATTACCGATTTTGGCGTTTTCGTTTATATTCCCGCTAACACGGCCGAAGGTTTGGTCCGCACGGAAAACTTGCCCGACGACAATTATTTGTATCACGACAGCACCATGCAAATGATTGGCAAAAAATCCAAAATTAAAATGGGCGACCCGCTGAAAGTCACCGTCATCGGCGTTAATTTATTTAAATCCAAAATCGAATTCACCGCAAAATAATTTTCCTTTTACTTACAACTCTTTGATTAATATAACAAAAAAACTCCCAACCGGGAGTTCTTTTACTTTATTTTTCAGACTTGTTTTCTTTTTCTTTCTTTTCGGTTTTTTCCACTTTGGTCGCTTTTTCTTGTTGAGAGCGCACACCGTTTTGGTTGTCGGCTTTGCAAGACATAAGGTCAATTACTTTACCGAAGCCAAACAAGACCAACGTATAGAAAAGCGCTTCCACGAACATTTGCACAAATCCACCAAAACCGGCACCTTGTGCCGCCCAAACGATTGCCAAAACAAACATGACAAAACCAACGAACAACGCACAGCCTTCAAAGATATAAAATAAAATCTTCGCTCCTTTATTTTTTGAATTTGAAATTAAAAAATTATTTTCCATTTGTATTTCTCCTTATATTGTAAGTTTATGCAATATTTTTGTTGATTGCAACTATTTTTAAATAACAATAAAAATCCCGCCATTAATTCAGCGAGATTTTATTTTGATTATTCTGCACTGGTTGCACCGCTCATATTGAAGATACCAAACAAGATAAAGAAGATAATCGTTAAAACGGCAATCGTCACCGCACAAATAATAATTAAATTACGGATACGACCAAGATTACTTTTGTTGCGATTTTTGGTGTAGTAACTTTCACTGGCACCGGTAATCGCGTTGGTACCTGTACCAGAATCCGGCGGTGAAACCAAAATCGCCACGACCATCACAATACTAATCAAACTGATTAAGCCGATGATAATTCCCTGTAAAACAGGGAAACTATCTGTAATCCACTTTGGACGTTCCGTCCGTGCCAATAATAAATTCAAAACATTATTTAACATTTTTGTACCCTACATTTTGATAAAATTTCATACCTGTACCCGCTGGGATTAACTTACCAAAGATAACGTTTTCTTTAAGACCTTGTAAGTGGTCAACTTTGTTCTTAACCGCAGCATCGACCAAGACAGAACTGGTTTCTTGGAATGACGCAGCCGACAAGAAGCTGTCTGTACGCAAAGCGGCTTTGGTAATTGACAACAAAACACGGGTTGCACGCGCTGGTTTTTTACCTTCGTTAATCGCCAACAAGTTTTTGTGGTCGAATTCGATGACGTCAACAACTGAACCGATTTGGAAGTCGGTGTCGCCAGCATCTTCAATCTTAACTTTTTTCAACATCTGTCTAATAATTATTTCCAAATGTTTGTTGTTAATTGAAATATCTTGCGTTTTGTAAACTTTAATAATTTCGGTGATTAAGTAGTCTTGTACAGCTTTAATACCTTTGTTACGTAAAATATCATGTGGATTGAAGACACCTTCGGTCAAAGCCGAACCTGGTTCCACAACGTCACCTTTCTTGACGATAACTTTCATACTGGCCGGAATCAAATATGGAACATCTTTACCTTCATTAGTTTTAATGACAACTTCAACGCGTTTTTCAACTTGATTAACAGCCACAACAGAACCACCAACATCACTAACCAACGCCACACCCTTGGGAACACGTGCTTCCAAAATTTCTTCGACACGTGGCAAACCTTCGGTAATGTTCGAAACCGCAATACCACCACTGTGTTTGGTACGCATGGTTAACTGGGTACCCGGTTCACCAATGGATTGCGCGGCAATAATACCAACAGGTTCACCAACGCTGACCAAATCGTGACCACTCATATCGCGACCATAACATTTTGCACAAACACCATGTTTGCATTTACAAGTTAAGACACTGCGAATTTCAACTGCTTTAATACCAACAGCCTCAATATATTCGGCCATTTCGTCGCTAATCATTGTATCGGCCGGTACCAAGACTTTCTTAGTATTCGGGTCAATAATATCACGGACTGAATAACGACCTTTAATACGGCTAGCCAAGTGTTTTACATAACCATCCATATTTAATTCGGTCATTACCATACCACTTGTTGCTTTACAATCTTCTTCCGTAATGATAACGTCTTGCGCAACGTCAACCAAACGACGAGTTAAATAACCAGCATCCGAAGTTTTTAACGCAGTATCCGCCAAACCTTTACGACCACCGCGAGATGATAAGAAATATTCTAATGGAGACAGGCCCAAACGGTAGCAACCTTTGGTTGGCACGTCTTCCTTGCGTCCGGAAACGTTTGCAATAATACCACGCATACCAGACAACTGCATAATTTGTTTGTTCGAACCACGTGCGCCAGATGTCGCCATCATACGAATTGGGTTGGTTTGACCCAAAACGCTAATAACATCATCTTGAATGCGGTCAGTGGCTTCTTTCCACAAAGCAATGTTACGATCCAATTTTTCATCAAGACTTAACTCACCTTCGGCATAAGCTTTTTCAATCTTTTTAACTTTTTCTTCGGTGTCTTTAATGATTTGTTCACGATCAGCTGGAATTGTTGCATCAAAGACCGACAACGAAATTGAACCTAAGGTTGAATATTTGAAACCGACAGCCTTAATTTTATCAATTGATTCACTGGTAACAGTTGCACCGTGAACTTCGAAAATTTTAACAATCAAATTGTTAATATCTTTTTTAACAACTTCTTTGTTATATTCATAAGCAAATTTATTTTCAGGCTTACTACGATCTACAATGCCAATATCTTGCGGGAAGCATTGGTTAAAGATAATACGACCAACAGTGGTTTCCACACGGCCAAATTCTTCAACTTCGTCCATGTTACCTTCAATTTCAAAATTAGAACGACGAACTTGAATCTTAGCATGTAAATCCAATTCACCGACGTTGTAAGCGTAAATAGCTTCATTTTCGTCTTTATAAACGTTGCCTTCACCCTTAACGCCGTCAATTTGTTGAGTCATATAATAGCAACCCAAAATAATATCTTGTGTTGGAGTAACAACAGATTTTGAATCACTTGGTTTCAAAATGTTATTAGATGCCAACATTAAGATACGAGCTTCGGCTTGAGCTTCTGGCGACAATGGAACGTGAACAGTCATTTGGTCACCATCGAAGTCGGCGTTGAACGCGGTACATACCAATGGATGTAAACGGATTGCACGACCATCAACCAAAACTGGTTCGAATGCTTGAATTGACAATTTATGCAACGTTGGTTGACGGTTTAACAAAACTGGATGATCGCAAACAACTTCTTCCAAGATATCCCAAACTTGTGGTTTTTCACGTTCAATTAAACGTTTCGCACTGCGGCTGTGATGAGCTAAGCCCATATCAACCAATTTTTTCATAACAAATGGTTTAAACAATTCCAAAGCCATTTCTTTAGGCAAACCAACTTGATAGTGTTTCAATTCTGGACCAACAACAATAACAGTACGACCCGAATAGTCAACACGTTTACCTAACAAGTTGTTACGGAAACGACCTTGTTTACCACGTAAGCCTTCCGCCAAAGATTTTAACGGACGACCTTTTGCACCTTGCACTGGTTTACCACGGCGACCATTATCAATCAACGCATCAACAGCTTCTTGTAACATACGTTTTTCGTTACGAATAATGACTTCAGGCGCACCTAAAGAAATCAATTTTTTCAAACGGTTGTTACGGTTAATTACACGACGATACAAATCATTAACGTCGGTTGTCGCAAAACGACCACCATCAATTTGTACCATTGGACGTAATTCCGGTGGAGTTACTGGCAATACATCCATGACCATCCATTCTGGACGGTTACCACTATGTTTAAATGATTCCAATAAATCCAAACGTTTAATTGCTTTTTCACGCTTGGCACCTTTACCGCTGGCGATGATTTCGTTACATTCTTTAATTTCTTTATCCAAATCAAGTGCCGCCAACATGGTCTTAATCGCTTCGGCACCCATACCGTATTTGAACGCATCTGGACCAAATTTTTCAATTGCTTCATGCAATTCACGGTCAGACAAAATTTGTCCATAAGTCAAAGTGGTTTTACCAGGATTAATCACGACGAAGGATACGAAATAAATGACTTGTTCCAAGTTCTTGATGGTCATGTTTAACAAAGTACCAATCTTAGATGGCACACCTTTGAAGTACCAAATGTGAACCACTGGCGCAGCTAATTCGATATGTCCCATACGTTCACGACGTACAATTGAACGGGTAACTTCAACACCGCACTTGTCGCAAACCGTGCCTTTATAGCGGATTAATTTATATTTACCGCAAGAACATTGCCAATCTTTTTTAGGTCCGAAAATACGTTCGCAAAACAAACCATCTTTTTCAGGTTTTTGCGTACGATAGTTAATTGTTTCGGGTTTAGTAACTTCCCCATGACTCCATTCACGGATTTTGTCTGGGCTGGCAATACTGATTTTTAAACTTTCAAAATTATTTAATTCAAACATTTTCTCTTCGTTCTCCTTCTTATTCCTCAAACAATTGTTCAATATCGAACATTTCTAAGTCATCAGCAGCAGGTTCTTCGCTCTTTTGTTCTTGTGCGAAGTCAATTTCAGCTTCTTCTTGGTCTTTGTTATTTGCTTCAGCATCAGCCAACATTTCGGTATCATCAACCACAGTATCAATTTCACCTGGATCAATTTCTTTATTATCCGCAGTATAAATACCAACGTCAAATCCCAAACCTTGTAATTCACGAATCATGACTTTACTTGCCTCTGGAATGCCCGGTTCCGGTAATTTAGTACCATTAACAATGGAAACATAGGTCTTGGTACGTCCTTGGACATCATCAGATTTAACGGTTAACATTTCTTGTAATATATGTGCCGCACCATATGCTTCCAACGCCCAGACTTCCATTTCACCCATACGTTGACCACCAAATTGAGCTTTACCACCCAATGGTTGTTGCGTTACCAAACTGTAAGCACCGGTTGAACGAGCGTGAATCTTAGTATCAACCATGTGATGCAATTTCAACATGTACATATAACCAACGGTCGTACGGTTTTGGAACGGTTCTCCGGTACGTCCATCATATAATTGCATTTTGCCATCTTCCGGCAAACCATTCTTACGTAACAATTCTTGAATGTCGTTTTCGTTAGCACCATTGAAGACTGGTGTTGCCACTTTCCAACCCAAGGTCTTGGCAACCAAACCTAACGAAACTTCCAACAACTGACCAATGTTCAAACGGGACGGAACACCCAACGGATTCAATACGATATCAACCGGCGTACCATCGGCCATGTATGGCATATCTTCAACCGGCAAAATCTTTGAAACAATACCCTTGTTACCATGACGACCGGTCATCTTATCACCGACCTTAATATTACGTTTTTGAGCAATGGTAACCTTAATAATTTCGTTAACACCAACGTCCATTTCGTCGTGGTTCTTACGGCTGAAACATTCAACCGCGACAACGACACCGTCTTTACCGTTTTCAACACGCAAAGATGAATCACGAACTTCACGAGATTTTTCACCAAAGATGGCACGTAACAAACGTTCTTCCGGAGTCAATTCCGATTCACCCTTCGGGGTAACTTTGCCGACCAAGATATCACCGGTACGAACAAATGAACCAACACGGACAATACCGCGTTCATCCAAATTTGCTAAGGCATCTTCACTTAAATTCGGAATATCACGGGTAATTTCTTCATCACCCAATTTAGTAGTACGAACTTTACATTCTTTCAAGTGTAATGCAATTGAAGTAAATTTATCTTCTTTAACGACGCGTTCAGAAATCAAAATCGCATCCTCAAAGTTATAACCTTCCCAGTTCATGTAAGCAACGCACATGTTTTTACCAATTGCTAACTCACCATTGCAAGTTGCATAGCCATCAGTAATAATTTCGCCCGCCTTAACTTTATCACCTTTGCGAACGATTGGTTTTTGGTTAATACAAGCTTCTTCGTTATAACGAGTGAACTTAGTTAATTTATAGAAATCTTTTTCATGATTATCATCACGTTCAATCACAATTTGGTCACCGGTTACCGAAACAACAGTACCAGCAGCCTTCGCGGTCAACATAACATTACTATCCAAAGCTGCACGATATTCCAAACCAGTTGCAACCAACGGTGCTTCGGTTTTAATTAACGACACCGCTTGACGTTGCATGTTAGAACCTAACAACGCACGACCCGTATCATCGTTACCCAAGAATGGAATTAATGCAGTTGCCAACGAAACAAATTGACGAGGACTTGCATCAACATAGTCAACACTTTCACGTGGCATTGATTGAATCACATCACGATGACGGCAAGTAATAAATTCATGCAACAAGCAACCATCTTCGGTCAACGGTTCAGTCGCTTGTGCAACATAGAACGCATCTTCTTCATCAGCAGTCAAATAATCGACGATATCAGTAACTTTACCGGTAGCCTTGTCAACACGACGTAATGGCGCAGTAATGAAACCATATTCGTTAATGCGCGCATACATTGCCAAACTGTTAACCAAACCAATTGATTGACCTTCGGGTGTTTCAACCGCACAAAGACGACTGTTATGAGTATAGTGCAAGTCACGAACTTCACTGGTTGCACGTTCCTTAACTATACCACCCGGACCAACTGCGGTAATCTTACGTTTTTGCGTAATTTCAGTTAATGGATTGTTGGTATCCATCACGTGCGACAATTGTGAAACCGCACAGAAATCACGCAATGAACGCGTAATCGCTTTTGCGTTAATGATATTTAATGGGTTAATTGATTTACTGTTGATTTCCATGGTTTGCATGGTTTCACGCATACTGTTACGTAATTTCAACATACCATCTTTGAAATAACGAGCCATCAAGTCACCAACAGTGTTCAAACGACGGTTACCCAAGTGGTCAATATTATCCTCGTAACCAACACCATCACACATGTTCAATAAGTACGAAACTGTT
>JAFZUF010000069.1 GCA_017618475.1 Clostridia bacterium | reverse complement strand
AAGAAAGAATACGTTCGTAAGCGTATCAGCGAACAGGGTATTCGTCCTGATGGTCGTGGTACCAAGGATATTCGCCCAATTTGGGTAACCACCGGTTTGTTACCTCGCACTCATGGTTCGGCGGTCTTTACACGTGGTAATACTCAAGTCTTGAATGTTTGTACGTTAGGTATGTTAAGCGACGCTCAAAAGTTGGACGGCATTGATGACGAAGAAGCAAAACGCTATATGCATCAATACAACATGCCACCATATGCAACTGGTGAAGCACGTCCTTTGAAAGCTCCAGGACGCCGTGAAATTGGTCATGGCGCTTTGGCGGAACGTGCGTTGTTGCCTGTTTTGCCAAGTGAAGAAGAATTCCCGTATGCAATTCGTACGGTCAGTGAAGTTTTATCCAGTAATGGTAGCTCTTCCATGGCGTCGGTTTGCGGCAGTTCTATGTCATTGATGAACGCTGGTGTGCCAATTAAAGCGGCGGTTGCGGGTATCGCAATGGGCTTAATTAAGGATAAAAACAGTCGCAAGGTTGCGGTCTTGACCGATATTCAAGGTGTCGAAGATTTCTATGGCGATATGGACTTCAAAGTTGCGGGTACTGAAAAGGGTATTACCGCCATTCAAATGGATATCAAAATTGCGGGCATTGATAAAGAAATTATTACAACCGCTTTGGAACAAGCGCGTGAAGGTCGTTTGAAAATCTTAAAGATTATGAACGCGGAAATTAAAGCACCGGCGAAAGAAATTTCGAAATACGCGCCTAAGATTATCACTTTCAAAATTAATCCAGAAAAAATTAAAGACGTTATTGGTAGCGGTGGCAAAACGATTAACAAAATTATTGACCAAACTGGCGTGAAGATTGATATCGAAGAAGACGGTAAAGTCTTTATTGGTGGTGCGGAGGCTGCGATGGTGGAAAAAGCTAAAGCAATGATCGCTGATATCGTTTTGGAACCTGAAGTTGGTCAAGTTTTTGAAGGTACGGTCGTGCGTATCTTGGATTTTGGTTGCTTTGTAAAATTGACCGAAACCTTGGAAGGTCTGGTTCATATTTCTAAGCTGGCAAAAGAACGCGTCAACAAGGTTGAAGACGTGGTTAAGATTGGCGAAACTATTAAAGTTAAAGTGATCAAGATTGACGAAAAAGGTCGCATTGATTTGCAACGCATTGTGCCAGCGGCTACGGCAAAAGATGCCCCAGCGAAGTAACTTTTAAATTATTAGCTAGATAATTGGTCATGATTTGCGGAAAACATTGTCGGGTCGCCGCAGTGGGTTTTAGTGCGATAATATCACCGGCGTGTACTTGATAAGTTGCATAAGACAAAACCAGATTGCTGTCGGCATTATCCCAATCAATCACTACATTGCGGTCGGTTGGTAGTACGGTGGTATATCCCAAATTTTGTGCCATGGCCAAAGTATGTTTGTTGAATAAACCCATCGGCGGAGTGAAAATATCCATGGTAGTGTGGACTAATGAATTAATTAATGTATCAGCCAATTGAATTTCTTCGGTGATGAAATTTTTATCCGCAACATTTAAAGCAGTATTAGAAAAACCGTAATTACCGAGTTCGTGATTTGTGGCGATAGTTTGTAACAACTCTAAATTATTAATGGCGGCGGCGCCAGTAAAAGAGAATGTGGCCCGTGTTTCGGCGCGCGCTAAAGTTTCTAAAATCGGTGTTAAATTATCCGCCATGGTTGGGTCATCGATGATGAACATGATGGCAACTTGGTCTGTGTTACGGCTACCATTAGCCAGTGGAGCGTTGACCGTGAGATAGGTTTGGTTAACATTTATGGTACTGACCAAAAAGCCCAGTACTAATAAAACACTGCAAATAATCGTGTTCGTAATGACAATCTTTTTATTTGGCATCTTATCCATTTTTATTATGATTTGCGTAAATATATGTTTTTCGTGTATCATAACTATATGAAAACAATTGTTAAAACTTATTCTAATGGATTACGTTTAGTGGTTACGCCGATGGCGAATTTCAAAAGTGTGGCGTTCAGCATGTTGGTGATGGTGGGTAGTGGTGACGAAACTAAGGCTGAACAAGGCTTATCGCATTTTTGCGAACATATGTTGTTTAAGGGAACAACCAAACGTACCAGTCAACAATTAATCGAAGAATTCGCGCGGTTAGGTGTACCGTACAATGCGTGGACAAGTGAAAGCGCCACGTGTTATCACGCCAAGGCTATCGCGGATAATATTGAACCGTGTATTGATTTGTTTTCGGACATGTATTTGAACTTAAAATTTGAACCCGATGATTTTGATAAGGAAGGCGACGTAATTGTGCAAGAAATTGCAATGCATGAAGACCAACCTATGTCGGTCATGTATGACCGTATGAATTCTTTGTTTTATCATGGTACGAAGTACGAACACCCGGTGGCAGGCTATGCGCCGGCGATTAAGCAGTATCAACCCCAAGATATTTACAACTATGTCAAAAAACATTACATTGCTCCAAACACAATTTTGGCTTTTGCGGGTGATATTACTATGGCACGTGCGGAAGAGTTAGTTGCCAAATATTATTTGCCATTTATGAGTCAGGACAAAGTTACACCTAAACAGCGTCAGTCTGTTCCGGCAATTCAACCGATGGCCACTGTTTTGAATGTGAAAAAAGATACCGAACAGCAACATGTAATTTTATCTATTCCGGTTTGTAATCAATACAGTGAAGACCGTTATGCTTTAACGCTGTTCAAACTGCTATTCGGTTGTGACATGAGCAGCCGTTTGTTCATCAGTGTCCGTGAAAAATTAGGGTTGGTTTATTCAATTACGTCGGAAATGGAATTGTCTGATATCGGTGGCAGTTTTAGTATAATCTTTTCTTGTACTCCGAAAAATACGCAAAAGGTGATTGAAGTGGTGGAACGTGAACTTGATACGGTTTTACGTGACGGTATTACCGAAGAAGAATTGGCCAAGTATCGTAACCAATGGCATTTACAACGTTTGTTTGATAGCGAAGTAACCGGTCGCACCAATGCACGGATTGTGGAACAAGTGGCGGCGCGTAATCGTGTAATTACGGTTGATGAAGAATTAAAGATTGTTGATGCGTTGACAGTGGCGGATGTGAATGCCGTTATTAGAAAATACTTAAATAAAGATAAAATCTTGACGGTAATTGTTGGTAAATAATATTTTACGAAAAGTGAAAATTTGTTTATAATTTATGTTAATGGACGGCATGATTAATCGCAATAAAAAGCTTAATGCCAAACGCCCCTTTCCTTGGGGTGATGTGGTGATTTGGGTGTCGGGGATTGCTGCACTTTTAATGTTATTCCGTTTGGGTGGTGTGGTAACCGACTTTTTGTATGGTATTGCCGGAATTTATATTTACTCTGTGTTTATTATTACCGTTGTGTTTGGTATTTGTCTAAGAACAGGTAAACACATTCATATTGACCCGCAATATCTCTTTGGTTCAATCGTGATAGTCTTTGCATTTTTTACCGCGATGCATATCGGGTTTACACAAACTGCCATAGCAGGTGGTAATGATGCTGATTTAAGTAGTTATTTAAGTTATTGTTTTTCGCGCGAACATTTAACCCCAGGTGGTGTTTTGTTTGCTTTACCGTCATATTTGCTTTTGGTTATCGCGGGCTTAGTTGGTAGCTACTTATTACTCGGCTTGTTGTTCTTGGCGGGTTTGATTTTGATTGTGAATCGGGTAATTGTCAAGGACCGTGAGGAACGGATTGTGACATTAGAAACCAAAGAATCGGAAGCTGCAGAAACCGGCAAGGATTTTGCGCAAACGGCGGCTGAACTTTACGAGAAGTTACAAGCAACTAATCGTGAAGTGATGAAAGAGAATCGTCGCAATTTTGACAGCAATAAAAGCTTGTTGGGGTTGGGGGCTTTGCCAAAACAAGAGCCAACTAAAACAAAGGCTGACAGTCCGGTTCCGTTAAGCAATTTGACTACGCCCGATGCAATCAATCAAGCATCTGGTAATGCGGCGACCAATGCAGTTGGTCTGCGGATGTATAATGACGGTGTAGCCATTCCATGGCAAGGTTTGGACAGTAGTAATTGGTCGAACGTGCAACCGACAGTACCACCGGCACCAACGCCTATGTCGCAAACGCCAACCATGGGTATGCCAAGTTATCCTTACATGCCATCACCAACGATGCCGTTACCAAATGCAATGAATTCGGCGCAACGAATATCGCCGGTACAACCAATCAACCCAACGCCGATGGCGCCAAGTTCACCTTGGGAACAAAATAATGCTTGGGGACAATCCGGCAGTATGCAATGGCAGGGGGCTGGTACTAATTGGACGCCACCCGCCAGTCCAGATGTTACACCGGTCAATCCAACGTCAAGTCGTCGGCGCAATTCATCGGTGATTCAAAATTTGAATAATCAAACCACGTTAAGTTTGGATACACCGTCAGCGACAAGTACGGAATCGGCGATGGGAACTTTCAAAAATAAACGTTACATTAAACCACCTTTGGATTTAATCCATACCCAAAGTATGGATTTAAGCCAATTTAATTTGGAAGCCAGTGAAAAGGAAGCTAAGTTAAACGAAGTTTTCCAACAATACAATGTACGGGCGCGGGTGCATAGTTTCAGTGTGGCACCGGCCGTCACACGTTTTGAAATCGTACCAGAGTTGGGAACTCGTGTTTCGCAAATTGAAAACTTGCGTGATGATATGAATTTTGCTTTGCGTACCAATAATACGCGTATGGAAAGTCCCATCGAAGGAAAAAACGCGATTGGGATTGAAGTGCCGAATCGCACGATTGGTACGGTTTCAATTAAAGATTTGTTAGGTTCGCGTGAATTCTTGTCGCACAAAAGCCCATTGGCAATCTGCGTGGGTAAAAACATTAACGACGAACCCATTATCGCCGATTTGGCCGAAATGCCACACTTATTGGTGGCGGGTACGACCGGTTCGGGTAAGTCAGTATGTATTAACACAATTTTAACCAGTTTACTTTTTAAATCCAGCCCGGAAGAATTGAAGTTGGTGTTGATTGATATGAAGGGCGGTGTTGAATTGGGCATGTATAATAATTTACCGCACATGTTAGTACCAAGATGTATTTCCAACGTGACACACGCTGTCAATGCGTTTAAGTGGTTGATTCGTGAAATGGATCATCGTTACGATTTATTGCAAGGACAACACGTTAATAATATTGCGTTGTATCAAGCGTTACCGGCATATAAGAATGGACAGATTCCGGCGATGCCGTACATCGTCATGGTGGTTGATGAAACCGCCGACTTAATGTCGCGAAATAAAAAGGAAGTTGAAGACTGTATCCAAAATTTGGCGCAAAAATCACGTGCGGCGGGTATTCACATTATTTTGGCGACCCAACGTCCCAGCGTTGACGTTATCAGTGGTGTCATTAAGGCGAACATTGGTACGCGTATTGCGTTCCGAGTTTTGAGTGGTGTGGACAGCCGTACCATTCTTGACCAAATTGGGGCTGAAACATTAATGGGACGTGGTGATATGTTGTTTATGACGGCGAAAGGCGTGGATCGTGTGCAAGGTTGCTATATGACGAATGACGAATTGCACCAAATTACCAATTTTGTCCGCGACAAGAACCCCGCCGATTTTAATTTGGAAGTGGAAGATTTAATCTTAAACGGTATGCCGGACGGCAGTGCAACTTCGTTTGATGATGATGGTGGTGGAGTAAGTGAACAAGATCCAAAGTTGGTGCAAGTTTTGCGTTACGCGGTGCGTGATAATAATGTTCGTCGTACGTTGTCTATTTCGGAAATTCAACGTAAGTTCTCGGTTGGTTTTGGTCGGGCCGGACGTATTATGGATCAGTTGGAACATGCCGGTTTTGTGGGTGCCGATTTTGGTGGTGGTAAACCACGTGAAGTCTTGGCGACACGGGAACAGGTTGCAGAACTTTACGGCTTGTAGTAAAATAGTTTTTGATGGATAAAATTTTTGATTTCAAGACCTGTGAAGCGCATTACAATCAAGAGTGGATTGAAAAAAATGTGTTCCAAGCCAAAGTTAATCCCGATAAAAAACCTTTCACGGTGATTATGCCACCGCCGAACATTACCAGTAAATTACATATTGGTCACGCGTTCAATTGTACAATTATTGATGCGTTGATTCGTTTTAAGCGCATGCAAGGGTACGAAGCCTTGATGTTGCCTGGGGCAGACCACGCGGCGATTGCAACTGAAGCCAAAGTTGTTGATGAGTTAAAAAAAGAGGGTATCAACAAACAAGATTTAACCCGTGAACAATTTATGGAACGCATTCAAAAATGGTATGATAAATATCAAGCCATTATTTGTAACCAATTCAAACGTTTGGGTTTATCCTGCGATTGGACGCGTTTTACCTTTACAATGGAAGACCATTGTAAGGAAGAAGTGAATAAAGCGTTCCACCGTTTGTATAAGGATGGTTACATTTATCAAGGCGAACGCATGATTAACTGGTGTCCATATTGTCATACGGCTTTGTCCGATATTGAAGTTGAATATAGTGAAGTGGAACGTCAAATTTGGACGATTCAATATGGACCGTTACGCGTTGCAACGACGCGTCCGGAAACTTTATTTGGTGACGTGGCAGTAGCGGTAAATCCAAAAGATAAACGCTATCAAGATTTAATTGGTAAAACTGTGCCACTGCCGTTAACTAATCGGGAAATTCCGGTAATTGCCGATGAAACTGTTGATATGAAATTTGGTACCGGTGCGGTTAAAATTACACCAGCCCATGACCATAATGACTATGCCACGGGTGAACGTCATCATTTATCTTATATTAAAGTTATTGATGAAAATGGCAAAATGTGTGGTGACGTTGGCAAATATGTCGGCATGACTGTGGCCGACGCACGTACGGCCGTGGTTGCCGATTTACAAGCACAAGGCTTATTGATTGCAACCAAAAAACATGTATCAAATATCGGGCAATGTTATCGTTGCCACCAAACGGTTGAGCCGGCGATTTCAAAACAATGGTTTGTTAAAATGCACGATTTAGCGCAACCGGCGATTGCGGCTTTAAATAATGGTTTGAACATTGTGCCCAAAAAATTCCAAAAAATTTATTTACATTGGTTGACCAATATCAAGGATTGGTGTATTTCGCGCCAATTAATTTCCGGACACCGTATCCCGATTGAAGGGGAGACCGACGTGTTAGATACTTGGTTCTCGTCTGCGTTGTGGCCATTTGTAACCTTAAATAAAAATCAAGCAGATTTTGATTATTTCTATCCAACCGACGTGTTGGTCACTGCTTATGAAATTATTTTCTTCTGGGTTATTCGTATGGTTTTTTCGGGCTTATACCACACCAAACAATTACCATTCCATACTGTTTTATTCCACGGTTTAGTTCGTGACAGTCAAGGTCGCAAGATGAGTAAATCCTTGGGAAATGGAATTGATCCTTTGGATATTATTGATCAATATGGTTGTGATGTGTTGCGTTATTCAGTGTTGGTTGGCTCAAGTTTGGATCGTGATCCGAATTATGGCGATGAGAAAATTACCAAGGCACGTTATTTCATGAACAAGATTTGGAATGCCACCAAGTTTGTTTTGATGCATAAGGATAATGAATTATTGGTAACTGCTTTGGAAAGTTTCTTAAAAATGTTGCACCCGATTGCACCATATATTACCGAACAAATCTGGCACGAATTGGGACATGAAACCGATTTAGCATTTGAACCATTCCCGACACCAATTAAAGGTAATAAACATTGGATGCAAGTTAGTTTGAATAAAATTATTCGTACCATTACTCGTCGTTATGAAAAATACGAATTTGGTATTGCGGCCAATGAGTTGCAACAATGGTTCTGGACAGACTTCTGCGATAAATACATTGAAGAATGTAAAGATAAACCAAAACCCAAGGCTGAACCAGTAGAAAAAGTGGTGGATACGAAAGCACAAATTGCGCACTATCGTGCCGAAATTGAACGTTCGTCAAAATTGCTTGCGAACCAAGGTTTCTTGGCTAAAGCGCCCGCGTCGTTAGTAAAAGCGGAACAAGAGAAACTTGCCAAATTTAAGGAGCTATTATACAATTCAACTAATGAACACTAATCGTGGTACTTATTTTGTTGCTGACGAAATTACACGCAAAATTATTTTGCTTTTCATCTTTGAAAAGATGGAAATTCCTTTGTCGGAAAATACATTGTCCGAAATTATCATGTCGAATCCTGACTTGATGTCGTATATGGACTATCGCGAAGCGTTGGCCAAAATTGTGGATGTCAAATTTGTGGTAGCTAAAACGGTTTCCGGCGATTTGATGTACCAATTAACCAAAGATGGACGCGATTGCTTGTCGCACTTTTGGACGAAAATTCCGGCGTCAATCCGCGAAAGCATTATTAAGTATACCGATGAAAATAAATTGCGCATGAAACGCAGTCAAGAATACCGGATTGACTATTTCAAAAATTTGGACGGAACTTATACCGTGGTTTTTATGATTAAGGATTATGTTGGCCCTAATAATTTGATGGAATTAAAGTTACGGGTACCATCGCGTGCCGATGCAATTCGTGCCGCGGCTCGTTGGAAAGATAAAGCACCCGAAGTTTATGAGTTTGTATATAACCATTTAATTGAAGTGGAGGAACACGATCATGCGACAGTTTAATTATCGCCCGAAGGGAGTTTGTTCAATGGAAATCCAATTTGAATTAGACGATTTGGATATGGTACATAATGTTCAATTTATTGGTGGCTGTCCCGGTAATACCGTGGGAGTTGCTACTTTGGCGGAAGGTAAAAACGCCCATGAGCTGGTGGCAAAGTTAAAGGGAATTGATTGCCGTGGTCGTGGTACCAGTTGTCCTGATCAATTGGCGAAAGCGTTGGCGCAAGCCTTGGCATCGAAATAAAACACCTAATTTTGCGACGGTTAATAAGATAAATTGATGGATAATCAATCAATGGTCATCAATTTATTTTCACAGTATTTGTCTGGCGATGATTTTGCCGTGAAAAATAATGCCAATATGCAAAAGTCGGTTAGTGGGCTAAATTTATATTTGCGCGAAGCGGTGACAAAAGAGTATTTTTTGACCAAAGTGTATCCGCGCGCAATTGCGGAAGCGCACTGTAGTGGTGCCTTGCATTTGCATGATTTAGGCTTTTTCGGAGCATATTGTGCCGGTTGGGATTTACGGCAGTTATTACTGTTGGGGTTTACCGGTGTTATGGGTAAGGTTTCATCGGCACCAGCCAAACATTTACGTACGGCATTGGCGCAAATTGTTAATGCGACCTTTACGTTGCAAGGCGAAACCGCCGGTGCGCAAGCGTGGTCATCGTTTGATACGTACTTGGCACCGTTTGTACGGTATGACCATTTAACCGATGATGAATTATCAACGCTTTTGGAAGAATTTGTTTTCAATATGAATGTGGCTACTCGGGCGGGATTTCAGTGTCCGTTTTCCAATCTTACTTTGGATGTAAATTGTCCCGCAACTTTGCGCGACGTGCCAGTGGTAATTGGTGGCATCTTACAAGACAGTACTTATGGTGAATATCAAGCCGAAATGGAAAGATTGGATTTGGCTTTCTGCCAAGTTATGTTAAAGGGTGACAGTCAAGGACGGGTGTTTTCGTTTCCGATTCCAACTATTAATATTACACGTGAAACGGCTTGGGATAGTCCGGTGATGACCAAGATTGTTGCGATAACAGCGAAGTATGGTATTCCGTATTTTGCTAATTATGTTAATGCAGATTTAAGTCCGGAAGATGCCGTGTCAATGTGTTGTCGTTTACGACTTGATGTCCGCGAATTGCGTAAACGGGGCGGTGGGTTATTTGGCTCTAATCCGTTGACTGGAAGTATCGGGGTGGTAACTTTGAATTTACCACGTTTGGGATATGAGGCGCATGACGAAAATGATTTTTTTACTCGCTTGGGGTTGTTGGCGGATTTGGCTAAAGATAGTTTGGAAATCAAACGTCGAATGGTGGAAGAACAAACGGATAATGGACTTTACCCATACTGTGCATTTTATTTGCAAGGTGTAAAACAACGAACGGGCAGTTATTGGTATAACCATTTCAGTACCATTGGGATTGTAGGCATGCATGAATGCTTATTAAATTTAAAAAATGTTGGTATTACGTCGGCGGAAGGACAGCAATTTGCGTTAAAAGTGATGCATTATTTACGGGAAAAAATAAGTGGTTATCAGGAAAGTACGGGCCATGTTTATAATTTAGAAGCAACACCGGCCGAAGGTGTAGCACACCGTCTAGCCAAAATTGACCGACAAAAGTATCCGCAAATCATCACAGCGGGAACAATCGAAGCGCCGTATTATACTAACAGTACACAATTGCCGGTGGGGTATACTGATGACATTTTTGCGATGATTAAACTGCAAGATGAATTGCAAAGTTTGTACACGGGTGGTACGGTGGCGCACCTTTATACGGGCGAAAAGTTGGAAGATTTGGACGCGATTAAAAACTTAATTCAAAAAATATTTAACAACTATCGGTTACCTTATATCTCAATTACGCCAACGTTTTCCATTTGTCCGGCGCATGGTTATCTTGCGGGTGAGCATTGGCAATGCCCGGTGTGTGGTGATAAATGCGAAGTTTGGAGTCGTGTGGTTGGCTTTTTACGGCCGGTGGCAAATTATAATGCGGGGAAACGACAAGAGTATTTGGAACGAAAAAAGTATCAACTGCTGCACGTGACGGAGTGAATAAAAAATGTCATCAATCGAGCAGCAAGTTTCCGCGATTAAAGTCGCGGGGTGGCAAAAGTTATCTTTGATTGATTATCCCGGAAAAATGGCTGCGGTAATCTTCTTGGCGGGTTGTAACATGCGGTGTCATTATTGTCATAACCGTCATATTTGGAATGCGCGCCAAAATCGTATCCCACTGCTTGATATTTTGACGGAATTACGCGGACGACAAGGTTGGTTGGACGCGGTGGTGGTTAGTGGTGGCGAACCGACACTTGCACCAGATTTGATTTTGATTTTGCTGGCGTTACGTGAATTGGGACTGGCAATTAAGTTGGATACGAATGGTACGCGCCCCGCTGTAGTGCGACAAGTTGTGTCGCTAGGCTTGGTTGATTATGTAGCATTAGATCTTAAGGCACCGGCCAGTAAGCATATGGTAATTACTGGCATGCCAATTGACAATGTTTTGGCAACAGCATGGTTTTTGAAAGCACAAAAACGCGTACCTTATATGTTCCGCACTACGTTAAGTCCGTATTTGGATGAAAACGACCTGCAAGAAATTGGGCAAAAGATCGTTAATGGCGCATTATGTTGGCAAATTCAACAATGCCGCATTAAAGGGGGTTATTCCATGGAAAAAGTGCAAAAAATGGTTGACGTAGTGAAATGTTACGCGCAATATGTAGTGGTTAGGGGGTTATAATATCCACTACATATTGTATAAAAGAACTGTTTTGTGGGTTTTTCGAAAAGTGATATAATGTCATATATGGCAAACGAAAAACAGACATATAATGCTGGGAATTTGACGCTTTTGAAGGGGTTAGACGCGGTACGCAAACGTCCCGGAATGTATATCGGTACAACTGGTTCTAAGGGCATGCACCATTTGTTATGGGAAATTGTTGATAACGGTATTGATGAAATTGCAAATGGTTTTGGCAATAAGCTATTGGTCATGATTCACCAAGATAATTCAATAACGGTTGAAGATGACGGACGTGGCATTCCTGTTGATATTCACCGTGAATTAAAGATTTCTGGTGTGGAAATGGTTTATACCGAATTGCATGCCGGTGGTAAGTTTGATAATAATAATTATAGTTTCTCGGGTGGTTTACACGGGGTTGGTGCTTCGGTTGTAAATGCGCTTTCCAGTTATTGCGAAGTTACGGTCTATAAAGACGGCAAAGAACACTATGTTCGTTTCTCCCCACATGTTGACCCAAATGATGGTAAAATGCATTGGGGCGTGGCCGATGAACCGTTAAAAGTTGTGGGACGTACTTTGAAGAATGGTACGCGCGTACATTTCTTACCTGATGAAGAAATGTTTAATCATGCTAAGTTTGATTATAAAGTGGTTTCACAACGTTTGGAAGAATTGGCTTTCTTGAATAAGGGGGCGGAGATTACTTTAATCGATGAACGAATTACACCTGATGATGCGGAGTTTTCACGTGAATGCGTTTATAAATTTGATGGTGGTGTGGCGGATTTTGTGTCGTACTTAAATGAAGGCAAAAATACTTTGTACAAATCACCATTTATCATTGCCGGACAAACTGAAAAAATGCCGATTACCTTTGCTATTCAACACACTGATGGCTTTGTGGAAAGTATTTTCTCATACGTAAACAATATCCCCACGTCAGAAGGTGGTACACATGAAACCGGCTTCAAGAGTGCGATTACGCGTGCTTTTAACCAATTAGGTAAACAATTTGGTTTCTTCAAAGATAAAGATAACGCGTTGCAGGGTGAAGATTACCGTGAAGGTATGACCGCTGTTTTATCAATTAAAATGCATGAAGTCCAATTTGAAGGACAAACCAAAACGAAATTGGGTAATCCGGAAGCCAAAATTGCCGTTGAAACATTCACTTATAACAGTTTGTTGGAATATTTTAAAGATGCCGATAAATCAAATGAAAAGAAAAGTTTATTGGAAATCATTATTAACAAAGCCAAAGCCGCGGCGCGTGTCCGTGAAGCTGCCCGTAAAGCCAAGGATATTGCGCGCAGTAAAAACAGTATCGACGGCAATGTTTTAATTGGTAAGTTAGCCAGTTGCAGTGGTCGTCGTCCGGAAATGAATGAAATCTTTATCGTGGAAGGTGATAGTGCGGGTGGTACGGCAAAGCAGGGTCGTGACCGCAGTGTGCAAGCAATTTTGCCATTACGTGGTAAACCGTTGAATGCGGAAAAGAAACGGATTGACCAAGTTTTGGAAAACGAAGAATTCAGTACGTTGATTGGTGCATTAGGCACAGGTATTGGTGAAGACTTTAACCTGGATAATTTGCGTTATCATAAAGTAATTATTTTGGCGGATGCTGACCAAGATGGTGGACACATTCGTTCAATTTTGTTGACGTTCTTTTTCCGTTATATGAAAGACTTAATTGCACAAGGACATGTTTACACGGGTATGCCACCCTTGTTCAAGGTTTTTAAGAAAGATTACAGTCGTTATTGTTATGATGTT
>JAFZUF010000068.1 GCA_017618475.1 Clostridia bacterium | reverse complement strand
CCTGGGGGGAAAGGTTATCATCATACCCGAATATACAAAGCTTTTTACCTTTATAAAAACTTTAAAAAAATTATTGCAAGAAGGTAAATATGATATTGTGCATTCTAACATGAATGCGCTCAGTATTTTTCCTTTAATGGCGGCAAAAAAAGCGGGAATAAAAGTACGAATTGCACATTCTCATTCAACGGCAAATAGAAAAGAATGGAAAAAGACATTAGTAAAAAATATGCTTCGCCCGTTTTCTAAAGTTTATGCCACGCATTTATTTGCATGTTCGCAGTTGGCAGGTGAGTGGCTTTTTGGACGAAAAACGCAATCAAAAGGTAAGGTAACAATAATTAATAATGCTATAGATTTTGAAAGATTTGTGTATAACGAATCAGAAAGAAATAAAATTAGACAAGAATATAAAATTACGGACAAATTCGTAATAGGTCATGTGGGTAGGTTTATGCAACAGAAGAACCACAAATTTTTAATTGACGTATTTAAGGAATTGAAAAATCATCGAGATGATTGTGTTTTATTTCTTATTGGAGAAGGCGAACTTAGTGAATCATTACATGATTATGTGTCTAAGTTAGATTTGACGGATAGTGTTATTTTTGCCGGGGCAAGATCAGATGTTGAAAAGTTTTATAATGCATTTGATTGTTTTGTTTTACCAAGTTTATATGAAGGCTTGGGATTAGTCTTAGTTGAAGCTCAAGCATCTGGGTTGAAGTGCTTAGCTTCAAATTCGATTCCGAATGAATCTAATATTAGTGGTAAAGTGAAGTTCTTGAAATTAAATAATCAAATATGGGTTGATGAAATATTGAAATTAGTTAATCAACAAGATTTAGTAAGAAAAAGTATGACATGTAAAGAGTTTAATATTAAGGAGGAAGCAAAAAGATTACTTGATATCTATAAGGAAATTGTTGTATTCTAAGAGAGATGATTAAACAAATGATTAATTTTTTGAAGACACGCTATGTTTTTTTGTATTTTACATTGATGACATTTTTTTTGTTATTGTCATGCTTCTTTTCGTGGGCTGTGTGGTTGTTATTTGGTTTTAGTTGTCTGTTTGGGTGTTTCCTTTCAATAAGTTCAATTGTATCTGTTATTGTTTATACTTGGGGATTTAGTGTTGTAATTAAATATAATTCAACTGATGTTTGGATGTATATGCTTGCCTGGTTTGTTATTGTGCTTGGTTTACGTTATATCATTGATTTGGTTAAACTTACTAAACAAAAAAATAATAAACATTGGTTTAAATATTTTTTATCTTTAATAAATTGGAAATTACTTTTACCCATGCTAGTATTGTTGGTTTATTTGGTTTTACCAATCCACAATACAACGGTTAAATTAACACTTGTGATGGGCGTATGGCTTGCACTCTTGTATTTGGTTTTTGAAAATAGAAAAAAAATTGATATTTATAAGTTAATCAAAATGTTTTGTTTGGGATTGATTGTTTCAGGTTTGATGGCTTTATTAAGACCAATTTCGGTAAGGTTGGATCAAGTGATGGCGTATTTTGTTGTATATGGATATACTAAGTTTAGTGGGTTTACGGGACATCCAAATTTATATGCAATGTTCATTATGCTTGCAAATTCAGCATTATTGGTTTTGAAGTATGTGAATAAAATTGATAATTTAAGTTATTGGGGTTT
>JAFZUF010000067.1 GCA_017618475.1 Clostridia bacterium | reverse complement strand
TACTATCCTAACAATTTTCTTAGTTTAGAAAACCTTTATCCCATCCATTCGTAAACCACATCAAATTGATAAATTTTCTAGTGAATCAATACTCACAGAGTAATCGGACAAAAATATGACAATGTCGCGATGATTATGGGAAATGATTTTGAATATCGAAACAGTCTTTTATAGACTACTCCGTACGTTGTCTAAAGCAAACACCAAACGCATGCCAAAATCAAAAGTAATACATCATTTTGTTAAGGACAAATTTTCATGATATATTGTCAATATGAAAATTTATGTTATGCGTCACGGCCGAACCAATTGGAATGAAAAATGGATTACTCAAGGTCGTAGTCAAAACATGTTAAGCAAAACCGGCAAAGCTGAAGCAATTGAAGTCGCAAAAAAATTTGCTACTACTAAAATTGATTTAATTATTTGTTCGCCATTAAAAAGAACGGTTCAAACCGCTAATCTAATGAACGAATATCATCATGTAAAAATCATCAAAGACAAGCACTTAATTGAACTTGACCAAGGCGTTTTTACTGGTCAAAAGTATTCCAAGCAAACGCCCGAAGAACAAGAAGCTAAACGATTACGCTTAGATGGTTATGGCCTAGAAAAATTTGTAAGCGTTTATCAACGTGTCAAAGAATTTGCCGATAACTTACCCAAAGATTATCCATATGAAAATGTTTTAGTAGTAACCCATGAATCCCCTGCTGTTTATTTAAGTGCTATTTTATCTAAACAAAAAATTGACACAGAAAATCCATTTACGATGAGCCGTTTTCAAAACGCCGAAATTAGAAGTTTTGAATTGTGAAATTAACGGATAATTTCATGCGCATCATTTTTTATTTTATTATTCAAATAATAATTATAATTGTTTTCATCCAAAGTAATACAATCTAAATTTGACAACATAATGTTTTCATAATTGAAAACAAAGTTTCTTTTAATCGAACGCATAACTCCGTTATGCGTAACAACAAGAATCTTCGTATTTTTGTCATACTTTTCAAATAAGTCTGTCACAAAATTGGTAACACGACGATCAACTTCTTCTGTTGTTTCTGCATTAGGTGGCGTGTATGTTCCATTGCGATAATCACGCACTAATTCTTCCGGAATACTATCCTTTGATTTACCTTCCCAATCTCCGACCGAAATTTCAATAATGCGGTCATCAACCTTAAATTGCTCTACCCCTTTAACAACTAATTTTAAGGTATCTATACTACGCTTTAATGGTGAGCAATAATAAACATCAAAATCATTTTTTTGAAAAGACGGTATTTTTAAAGTATCTTGAATACCTTTTGCGGATAATTCGCAATTAATTCTGCCAGCAAAAATTTTATTGGCATTATAAACTGTTTCCGCATGTCTCATAAAGGTTACGCTCGGCATTCCTTTCCTCCTGATAGTCAAAGTCACCATATTTAGTGCGCGCGAATTCTTGTGTTAAACGACCGTAAACAGTTCCCGGACAAATTGACAAAATTTTATCAATATGTTGATTTAATTCGTAATTTGTCATTCCTTTGGTACGCACTGAAACATCGACACCAATATTAACACTTTCGCCAATGTGATAACTGTTATCACCAATTTTAATTCCGCCATCTAAGTATTCAATTTTATCTTGCGGATTATTCATTCTTACCCCACAACCATGCGGTGTTAAAGTGATATTCTGATTGCCTAATTTAGCATTGTTTTTATTGTTGGGATTAATCTCCGGATGAACCAAGAAAACATCATTTCCGGGTGCAGTTAACAATGTGTAATCTTGTTGTTCCCATTGTGAACCAATACATACTGAATTAATTGAAGGCATACCATAATGGCTGATATTCACAATTTCTTTTTCCATTAAATCGCCCAAAACACGTTTGCAAAAGTAATGATTTCTAACCTTATTAAAATCTTTTAAATAATTGGCAATCGCATAAAAACGCTTAGCCTTATCGCCAGTTATATAGCGTATATAACGTTTATGCTCATCATCGTATTCGGTTTGAATATCATTGTAGAACCAATTGCCTTTTACAGGATACAAGCCAGAATGCAAATTATCTTTTTTGAATTCAATTGCCGATGCATGAACAATCATATATTGTCCAGCTTCCAAACCATGCTTTCCATCTGATTCGGCCAAAATCACAAAGTGGTTTCCCTTATTATAATTCCAATAAAATTTAGAAGCATCATTAACATTAATCTGACTCGACACTTCTTTGGGTAAACAAGTATCGACAAAATCCAAATATGTTTGACGGTTGTTCATGACACCATCCAATCTTTCGATAAATTCACGATTGGAAATTTTTTGTTTTAATTTAT
>JAFZUF010000066.1 GCA_017618475.1 Clostridia bacterium | reverse complement strand
TATTCTTATCTACATCATTTTGCGCCAAGGTCGCGGTTAAATCAATCGCCAATTGTTCATAAGCCAAAGTTGTTTCCAAGATACTTTCATCCAAAGGTTTCAAACACGCAATCATTTTTTGTTGTTGCTGTTCTTGACGGCGCACCAAAGCCAAGGCTTCTTTAATTTCTTGTACTTGACAATGACGTGCGAACTGATGTAAGAACCAAACACTTTCATATTCGGTTCCATTCATCAAAATCACGCGTGTTTTAGTATACGGATTCGTTGTCTTTTTATCATATGCTTGTGGGTACATCGTTTGAAACGACATAAAATATTCATCGACCGTTTTCGTGGCAGTTTCTAATGGGTTCATTTTCGCACTCCTTTTTATACAGTGCGATTATACCCACCCGCCGCTTTGGTTAAACAATATCAATAACAATTTGTTATATATATAACCATAAAAAAAACGCCGAGGCGTTTTTTAATTATTTCATTAATTAATTTCCCATGTTATCGATAAAGTAACCAATATTAGATGATTGTTTAGCATTGAATGTAAAGTTACACAACGAAGCAACTAATTGATAAATGCCAAAAGTTATCATGCCCCAAAAGAAATATGCCAAAGTTCTTGATTTCCAGCCATTTGGTTTAAGACTGGTATGATTTATAATAAAACTACCAATAAAACCAAGAAAAAATGTCAAAAGAAACCGAACAGCATTTTTTCCATCATTTGCAGTTAAAATTGTTTCATTTTTAATTCGGCAACCACAGTGCACACAAATTTCCGCCTCATCGTGAACCTCTTGACCACATTTTGAGCAATACATTTTTATCTACCCCTCCTTAGTTTAGTTGATACCATGATTATATTCTTACTTTTGTAAGAAGTCAATTATTTTTCTTACACTTGTAAGAAAATAAATAAGGTGACATATCAAAACAAATTCAAAGACAATCTCAAAAGCCTAAGACAGGAAAAGCATCTAGGGCAAGTTGAACTTGCTAAAATTCTTGGTGTCAGTAAAGGAATAATTAGTTTATGGGAAAACGGTTTACGTGAACCTAACTTGTATTCACTAATTGTTTTAGCAAAATTTTTTAATGTATCGCTTGATGAACTTGTGGGCTTCAATCAATAAATTTTGACCACAACCATTAAAATTAACTTTATAATAAAACTTATCATTTACGTACGCGATTTATTTAACTCTACTAGGCTTTCCAAGTCTTTTTGCAAATATGGGCGCCAATCATTAACGTGAACACGGGCTTCACTGGCAAGTACCACACTGCTATCGATATATTGTAAATCATTTTTTAAGCGGTTGAAAATTGGACTGCCAACCGTCAAAGTTTTGTGTTCATCCTTCGTGCCGTCGTTTTCATGCAAATGTAAAACTGAAATAAATTGTCCATATTCTTTGCAAAGTTCAAAACCTGGGGTAAAAACATTATTGTGTCCACTATCGTAGCAAATTTTCAACAACGGATGTTTGATATGTGAAAAGATATATGGTATTTCCACGGCTGAAAACAAATTTTCCACGCATAAATTAAGATTATACTTTTCACACGCTCTAAGCATTTGCTCAATTCGTTCCAATCCGATTTCAGAAACCACACTTTCATAAGATCCGTTCAAGTGAACAACAAAATTTTTCGTATACTTGCCACATTTATTAATTTGGTCAATATAATCATTCATGACTTCATCGCCGCTTTGACCATCCAACCAAAACGAATTCAACTTAGGTTCATAATAACAACAATGTACCATTGTACACTTAAGCCCAATTTGGTTAGCATAATCTATTTGTTCTTTAAATTTTAAAGTTTCCTTTTGGTCGTACATACCAGTAAAGAATTCATTAAATCCAGCCGCCTTAATTGCATCAAATTTTACTTTCGTATCTAATGTTGTCTTAAAATACAAATTCATCGAAGTTTTCATTATCCCCATTATACTCCGTTACATACCAAATTCAAAACAACAAAAAAGCCAGCATTTCAATGGCTTTCAAATTTGGTGAAACTTGTAATATACATTACACTTATAGTTATCTACAAATCAACTGTTCAAGCTGTAAAACAGTACTTTTACGTACCTTACCAAAAGTAGCTAGTACCTTAATCTCATCAACACTCAACCAAACCACATCTGCAACTTCGCTCAATTGCAAATCAAAATTAGTTTGCATTAAATTATCATCTTCATACAGATAAACATCAAAAATAAGATTTTGCCAAAGAATATTTCCTAATAATTTTAACTGATTTGTAATTAAATTCAAATTTAATTCCTCTTGTAATTCTAAACAAGCTTGTTCCAAACTTGTTTTACCAGCCTGAACATGTCCGCCACTAACAGCGTATTCATCGCCTTTCTGTTTAGAAGTTTTTTGAATCAAATATTTACCTTGGCATTTAATCCAAACCGTTACTAATTTAATAAATTCATTTTTAGCTAAATTCAACGTACCGCGCACAATTTTTTTGTTTAATGATTTTCCTGTTTTATCATACAAATCCAAAAATTCCACTACAAGATTTTACCCCAATCATGTGTATCGCACAATGTTTTTTATTTTCAACAAGCTAAACTTGCATTTATCTTTTATGAAATTCTAAAGAACTTTTTAAGGAGTAACCTTAACCAATAACATGTTGCAACGAATTCAATTCATTTTTAATAATCAAATCTTTCATCAATTCTGGACGCAAATCAATTTTTTTCAATTCTTCAATCGTTAACCAACACAATTCGTTTTTCGAAGTTTTGTTTTTATCTTGTTCTATGCGAACAAAATTATTGGTTGTAATTTTTTTTACAGGTTTAACTAAATAATAAAAAATTAAAGAATGATTTGCGGAATTCTTTTTGTTATAAAACTGTTCATGAATTAAAACTAGGTTGTTAACTATAACTTCAAATCCAGTTTCTTCTTTAATTTCACGCAAAAG
>JAFZUF010000065.1 GCA_017618475.1 Clostridia bacterium | reverse complement strand
TAATGAACCAACCCTTGACCTGATGCAGTGCTATGTAATCTTTGAAATAATTTTACCAAATCAGCTCTGCATTGTTTATCATAATTTTGATTGATCATAAATTTTTTGTAATCTTTTAGCTTAGCATACAGTAATAAATTTTTAACCTTAAACACATTTAACTTCTGCGCGTCTTCTTGAGTCAAAAAAATAAATCTTTTTTGGGGATGCTCGTCATCTTCTTCTGTTACTTGATAAAAATCCAAATTGTAATATAATTCTTTTTCAACCCAGCAATCCGGATTCTTAAAACTGCGACCGCGACCACCTTTGTAATAACTGTAACTACCGTACAAAGCAATGTTCATTGATGTTATACGTTGCTGTCCATCTAAAACAACATAAATATCACCCTTTTGGCTGATTGGAATTGATACTTGGTGATTAGTTGTTTTATCACGTTCAAACCTCGAAAAAAAGTTATAAAGATTAGGTTCTTCTTGATTTATAATTTCTTTCGTTGTTTTCCAAAAAATACAAGAACCAATTGGATAATCATCTACAATCGATTCAAATAAAGCCTCGATTTCATGAATATCCCAGCAATATTCTCTTTGAATATCCGGCAATAATAAGTTACCTGTACCAGCATGTTCAAGCGCTTCTATTACGCTCATGTCTTCATACTGGTTCGCGATAATAACTCCTTCGTTAATTGTTTTCATCTGAAATAAAAATAAATTTTGGTGCCCAGGATCGGACTTGAACCGATATGGAGTTGCCCCCGAGGGATTTTAAGTCCCTTGCGTCTGCCGATTTCGCCACCTGGGCGTACTGGTATTATAACACTACTCGTAACAGATGACAAGATAATTTGTGCATAATCATAATATGATTAATGAAAAACTTGCCGAAAACCACAGAATGTGGAATAATCAAAATATGAATCAAACTGAAGATTTTCGTACACTTGACCGTTATTTCCGTGCTGCCAACTATTTAGCGGTCGCACAATTATATTTACGCGATAATCCAATTTTAGAACGCCCCCTAGTGCGCAGTGATATTAAAGCTCGTATCTTAGGCCATTGGGGAACTGTGGTTGGTCAAAACTTCATTTATACCCATTTATCCCGCGCGATTAAAAAGTTCGACCAAGACATGTTGTTAATTTCCGGTCCCGGACACGGTGGTAACTTTTTCATTGCTAATGCTTATTTAGAAGGTACCTACAGCGAAACCTATCCCGAATATACTCGAGACAAAGCCGGTATCCAAAAATTATGTCGGGCGTTTTCGTTCCCCGGTGGCGTATCATCACATGTGGCACCCCAAGTTCCCGGCAGCATGCACGAAGGTGGCGAATTAGGTTATTCCTTAGCCCACGGTCTGGGTGCAGTACTTGACCACCCGAATTTGGTGGCGGCGGTCATCATCGGTGATGGTGAAGCCGAAACCGGCCCTCTGTCCGCCAGCTGGTGGGGCATCAAATTTTTGAACCCGCAAAAAGATGGTAACGTCTTACCCATTTTGCATTTGAACGGTTACAAGATTGCGAACCCAACATTATTAGCACGTATCACACCCGAAGAACGCCAACAATTTTTCCGTGGCTTAGGTTATGAACCAATTGAAGTGGTGGTTGGACGCGACCCGCAAAATATTTTGCAAGACCACCAAGCTATGGCAAGCGCCATTGATTATTGCTTACAAAATTTCCGTACCCACAACGGCAAACACCCCTTGATTATTTTGAACTCACCCAAAGGCTGGACAGGTCCGGCCACGGTTGATGGTAAAACAGTTGCGGGCACTTTCAATGCCCACCAGGTGCCGGTCGACATGAGCCAACCCCACCACGTACAACTGGTCAATGATTGGTTGCAATCTTACCGCCCACAAGAATTGTTTAACGCGGACGGCAGTTTACAACCTGATATCGCCATTTTCCCACCGGTCGGTAACCGCCGCTTATCCGCCAACCCGTTAACTCGTGGCGGTTTAAAATATACGACGCTAACTTTCCCGAAACTGAACCAATTTTTTGTGCCAACTAACGCGACCGTGATGGATACCAATATCTTATCCAATTACGTGGCGGCGGTGATGCAATTAAACCCCAACAATTTCCGTTTCTTTTGTCCAGACGAAGCCAAATCTAATCGTTTGTACGCGCCATTCCAAGTTACGAACCGCGCATGGCAAGCCGCCCGTTATCCCTTTGACGAAGGCATTGCCCCCGACGGTCGCATCATGGATGGCATGCTTTCCGAACACGTTTGCGAAGGTATGTTAGAAGCCTACAATTTAACCGGTCGTCATGGTTTCTTCGCTACGTACGAAGCCTTTGGCCGCGTGGTCGACAGCATGTTAAACCAACACGCAAAATGGTTAAAACAAACCCGCACCATGGCGTGGCGTACACCGGTACCATGTTTAAACTTTTTGATGACCAGCCACACTTGGCAACAAGACCACAATGGTTACAGCCACCAAGACACCGGCATGGCCACCCACTTATTAGATAAAGACCCAAACGTTGTGCGCTGTTATTTCCCTGCAGACGCCAACACTTTACTTGCGGTCTTTGACAAGTGTTTACACGATACCAACAAAATTAATTTGATTACCGCATCCAAACACCCTGCCCATGCGTGGCGTACCGGCGAACAAGCCCTTGCCGACGTTAAAGCGGGCATCAGCATTTGGCACGACTGTCCTAATCCGGACGTAGTTTTGGCCTGTATGGGCGACACACCCACTAAAGAATGTGTGGCGGCATACCAAATTTTGCAAGCCGCCGTGCCAAACTTAAAAATCCGTTTGGTCAACGTCATTGATGCCGGCATCTTAGGTGGCCGCGACGACAGTTTAAATACAACTCAATACGCCCAATACTTCACCGACGATAAACCAGTAATTTTCGTTACCCACACTTATCGTAACTTAATTTATGCATTGACCCACGACCGTCCCAACAGCCAGCTTTACACGGTCAAAGGTTATCACGAAAACGGCGCAATTACGACCGCGTTTGACATGCGTGTGCTAAACGAAATTGACCGTTTTCACATTGTGAAAGACATTTTGCACGCTACCCAACCAAACCCAACCTTATCCCAAGCCATGGACGAAAAATTAAAATCACACCGTGCCTATATTTTGGAACACGGTGTCGACCCCAACTGGGTTGCCATTTAAAAAATACCCATACTTAACCAGTACGGGTATTTTTATTCTTAGCCTAATATTAACAACATAATTCTGGAAGCATGATTGGATCTAAATCAATAATTGAATCTTTATTATTCTTTTTCTCTTCAACTCTTAAAATTTCTTCCGCAATAATAAGTTGCATAAACCTATTATACTTACCACTCATGTATAAATTACCAATTTTAACAGTCATCATATCATTTTCAATCAATCTTCTCATTACGGCATCTAATTTTGATTTATCAACATCAATCACAATTGTATCCACGCGTGGTTTTTTTGGTGAATTAGTAAAAGCAATATAAGAAATACCATCATAATCATGTTTGCCGATTTCATTCAAACCGCCGGTCGGTTCATTTCCACCATATTTTTTATTTATTACATTAATTTGTTTTTTTAAACCATACTTAACATAAAAATGTAATAATTGCCCATCAGTACGTTCCATTGCCGAAACAAGTTCTGCTAAAACTGGATGAATTTCACATTTAGTTTTTTTGGTACATTTCACGTTATAAACCCCTTATTATGTTGTGAATATTAACACAAATACAAACAAAAAATCAATACCTTATTGTAAAATTTTTAAAGAATGAAAAATAGGTTTGATTATTGTTGCCGTGTTCTACTCCGATGTTTTTCACGTTTCACTGTTAAATACAGGTGCCGAATGCAAGCGGGTATATTCTTCGCGCAACACCCGCTCCATCGTTTGCATAAAATTAGGATAGGTTTGCAAGGCCTGTTCCATAGTATATGGTATGCCGTTAACTGTACAAATGTTATCTACACCACGCAAAATAAATTCCGGGTGCGAATTTTGCTTAAATTTAACATTCACAACTTTAATAACTTTTTGCACATGAGCACGTTCACGTGGAATAATTTCGGGAGCAGCTATTACCGCGGTGGGTGTTGCTAATTTAGGTATAGATAAATTAGATTCACGCCATGGCAATTTCGTCACAACCATAACTTGAGGATTATTCGCGTTAAGTGGCATCAACCCAAATGTGCTTTGCAATGTTTCACTAAATTTAATTTCATCACTGGTACTTGCCAAAGGATTATTTTGTCCGAAGTGAACTCTGATTGCGCCATAAGACGTCAAAATCCTGGCGGGTATTTTACCTTCAAAACTAATTGCCAAAGCACCCTCGGTATCCAAACGTTGCGTTGTATCAGGAATATCACTGATATTATGATGTTCAGTAAAATATTTATTTTCAGATTCTGGCTTCAATAAATTGAAATGAACAACCATATTATAAACAGCGTATCTGGTCTTGGCAGTATCGCTTAAATATTCGACCTCGTTAAAACTTTGGCCTACTCGATACATACAATACATTTTACCAAATTTTTTCCGCCTAAGTCAAGAAACAACCATTTACAAAAAAACACCGCGACTTGCACGGTGTTTTTCAAATTACATGTTCTTTTATTTTGCGCGACCGGGTATGGTTAAACCAATGAAACCAAGCATGGTCAAAACAATTGCGTTTCCGGCTTCGGCAAAGAATGCTAACAAAGCATCAACCACTTCGTTAAAATTAAATGGCTTAAACGCGGTTGCAAAATCTCCCCAGTGATAATGCAAGCAAACGCCCACCAAAACAACAACAGCGGCCACCAATACAATTGCTGAAACAATACGACGTAAAATATTCATTTTTCCCCTCCTTTTATTATTCATAGTATAACAAAAAGGAAAAGAGTTTGTCTAGCCCCCTTTTCCTTTTTTTTAACTATTTTTCATATTTAATTTTATGCTTATCGCGTCATAATTATTTGTTTTCGTTGCCTGGAAATTCGACAAAATTTTCTGGATTAACCGGTTTACCATTTTTGTAAGCCATTAAGCGGACATGTGGCATATCAAAGACTTCGTAATTACCTGAAGTTCCGACGGTACCAATTTTGTCACCACTTTTAACTTTATCACCGACCGCAACGTTAATTTCATCCAAACTGCTGTAAACAGTTTCTACGTTATCTGCGTGTTTAATGCGGATTAATTTGCCGGTGCTGGCGTCCCCACTTTCCACCACCGAAGTTACGGTGCCGTCGTAACATGCCACCACGCTGGTCCCCGCATCCGCACCCAAGGTGTATCCTAAATCAAATTCATACCACTTGGTTGTGTTGTTGTATTGTGGCATATCAAAGTCTGCTGCTTTTAAGATGGTAACACCTGCCGCATTAACAGGCATGACCCAAGATGCCGTCACGGTCGGAATACTTGGCCCACTGACCAAATTACTATCTTCCACCGGACTGTTATGATTACCGCGTTTGATAAAACTCATCGCGATAAATGTCGTTGTTATGCCCAACATTAACACCACCAGCAAAGTGCTAATTGCAATCGCGCTACGACGTGCTTTTTCCATTTGTGTTGCTGTGCGAATGTCCATTTCTTTACCCCCTTGCTATGATAGTTGCCCAAGGCGTAAAGTTTTATACATGTCAACGTTCAATAAACGTCGCACAATCGGCTTGATTAGTTTCTTCGTTATCCACTATTGCAATTCCATTGGCGGCACAGCGACAATCATGGTTGTACAAACATGACCCAACCGTGCAGGACAATGGCACATTGTTGGGTTTACTGGGCATTAATTCATCGGCCAATTCAACATTGACTTTTTGCGTATCCTTTTGGTAAGTTTCACAAACAGCACCCCGACAAACCCGTACTTCGTGTGCATGGCAAGCGCCTGCATGATTAAATTTACAATTTATTTTTCGACAGCGAATATTCATTATGCAATTATTATTTCTTATATTAAAATAAAGTATGCAAATTTATTTATTAAAAGATTTAAAGGGACACGGCAAAGCCGGTCAAATTGTGAATTTGAATGATGGCTATGCTAAAAATTTTGTAATTAAAAATAAAATTGGCAAATTGGTTGATAACGCAGTTTTAAGTGATATGAAAGCCAAAGCGGAAAGCGCGGCATTTAAGAACCAAACTGAAATTGCGGAAATCAAAGCACAAATTGAACAATTAAAACAAACAACGGTAATTTTACACAGCAAGGTTGGTGCTAACCAAAAATTATTTGGCAGTATTACTGGTGCCGAAATCAGTGCGGCATTGGCAGAAAAAGGGATTCACGTCGATAAACGTTTAATTGTGATTGCGGAACCCATCAAGGCTATCGGCACATATAATGTAACTGTTAAATACAATCACCAATTAACCGGCGCGGTGAAAGTGGTTGTGGAGGAAATCAATGCAAAATGACAAAATTTTTGTTTTAGTACTGTCTTTAGAACAATACCAAAACACAGCTTTACTATCCCAACCAATTTGTGGTCGTAACATGGGCGAATGGATTCAAACAACAGTTGCACCGTTTAAATCCAAAACACTGACAGTTTCACCCGAAGACGACATCATTACATTGTTCAAAAATAATTTAACCAGCGCAACTTTCACGGTAATCACTTACAATGATATGCCCTTATTAACCACCCAAGACATTTTGGACGCCGTCGATTTTTGTTTCCAAAAAGGTGTACCCGCCGTCAAGTTGCCCCGTGGTTGGGTTTTCAACACCGAAATGGTCGCACAAAGTGACACTTTCCAAATCAACGAATTTCACACTACCAAGCAAGACGACTACCTGGTTGGCTTTAACAACACCCAAATCGCCAAAATTCGCCAAGCCATGCAAGCACGTATTAACCAACAACATTTAAAAAATGGTGTAGTCATTATTGACCCTGACCATACTTACATTGACGTTGACGTACAAATTGACAAAGACGTAATAATTGAACCGAGCGCCCACATCATGGGCAAAACAACGATTCACAGCGGCACCCACATTTTGGACGGTTGCTACATTGAAGACGGTGTTATCGGCGCCGATTGTCAAATCGGACCCTATGCCCACATTCGTCCGCATTGCAGTATCGGTAACCATTGCCGCATTGGTAATTATGTTGAAGTTAAACGTTCGCAAATTGGCGACGGCACCAAAGTTGCCCACATGACCTACGTCGGCGATACCACGTTAGGCAAAAATTGTAATGTCGGCTGCGGTGTCATTTTCTGTAACTACAACGGCAAAACCAAGAGTAATTGCTTAATCGGTGACCACACCTTTATCGGCAGCAACTCCTGTTTGGTGGCGCCAGTCCAAATTGGCGACCATGCATACATTGCGGCTGGTTCGGTCATTACTGAAGAATTACCTGCCCATGCTTTGGGTATCGCCCGTGCACGTCAAGCCATTAAAGAGCATTATGTGACTGAATAATTTTCCGCAAGCGATTAACCACACCACTTTTGGTTATGTGCAAAATCTGTGCCAACTCTTCGTAAGTGGCATCCGGGTTTTCGATGCGCGCAATCGCGGTCACCTGTAACTTTGGACTTAAACTTTGAAAAACACCATCCGCTTGCATTTGTTTAATTAAATTAATTTGGTAACTGGCGGCCTTAACTTGCTTTGCAATATTACCGGCATCACAATTCGCCGCACGGTTGGCATTATTGCGAATAATACCCATGATGATTTTATCGCACTTGGTTAAATTAGGACTTGTCATTTTCCGCCTTGACAATTTGGTCGAGCAAACGCGCCTTGGGTCGTTTGAACGGCTGGTCGAGATTTAAAATGCAACTGGGGTCGTAATCACACAACTTTAAGAAATCACCGACACGATCCATGCGTCCGACGTTTTCGGCTTTATGAGCATCACTGCCAATCACAAATTTTACCCCCATCGCCGCCATGCGTTCAAAATCCACCGGACGGAAGCTGATTTTTTTATTATTAAGTTCCATCGCCGTACCGCGGGCAATACACGCCTTGGCTACTTCAATCACGTCCACGCGGAAATAACGGCTGGGGTGTGATAAAATATCAATGTTATTTTTTTCGATGACATTAACCACCGCGCGCGTGTTTTTGCGTACCAAACTTTTGGGCGTCCAATTAATGCCAAAACGACGCATCACAAACCAAAACATGTTAGGAATATAATAAGTAAAAAATTGCCAAAACTTTTTGGGTTGTACCGACATGTGAATGCCACAGATTAAATAATCATATAATTTACGTTCATCACTTGCAATATCAATATCACCGTCCAAACCAACCACATTACACTCAGTGCCATAAAAAGCTTTAATGCCATGAGTTTTACCCGAACGTAGCACTTGCGCTTTTGCTAATAAGGTGTTTTCTAAACGTTTCTTTTTGTTACGGACGCGATAATGAGCATGGTCAGTAATCCCAATTTCGGATAAACCACGTTGTTTCGCCGCAGCAATGTTTTCGTCAATCGTGTTTTGTCCGTCACTGTCTAAAGTGTGCGTGTGATAATCGCCATAAACTTTCATGATGCCTAAATTATAGCAAAACCACCCCGCATGGTCAATCACTAACAAAAACAGTTGCTGATTCATAAAATGGCGTATGTGCGGAATCAACGGATTCATCAATTTTAATTATACGAAATCACAAACTCAAACCATCATAAACGTCATGAACCAAACCCTTGTCCCGCGTGGTAACGACGACAGCGGAACTTGGTTGCTGCACAAAGTCGCATTGGGTCACCAACGTTTAAGCATTATCGACCCGGCGAATGGTCATCAGCCCATGCGCTACACTTACCAAGGTAAGACCTACACCATCGTTTACAACGGTGAACTGTATAACGCCGACGCTTTGCGCGAAAAATTGCAACGCCACAAAATTCGGTTGCGTACCACCTGCGACACCGAAATTGTGTTGAAAATGTTTGCACTGTACGGTGCCAAAGCCTTACACGATTTTAACGGCATTTTTGCCTTCGCGATTTACGAAAGCCACGCCAACCGTTTGTTTTTGGCACGCGACCCGTTGGGCGTGAAACCATTGTTTTACAGTTTTCAACACGGCGCCTTAGCGTTCAGCAGTGAAATTAAAGCCTTGTTTTGTCACCCCACCATTCGCCCTCGCGTTAACCTTGACGGACTGCGCGAATTGTTTGGCATTGCTCCCGCGCGCACACCCGGGAAGACGGTTTACACCGACATTCAAGAAATCAAGCCGGGCGCTTACGCTTGGTGGCAAGATGGTAAACTTCGTACCAAAAATTATTTCCAATTAAAAAGTTACCCCCACCCACACGACGCGGATACCACGATTAAAACGATTAAAACTATGCTTGAAAAAATTGTTACCAAACAACTAACCAGCGATGTCGCCGTGGGCATGATGCTCAGTGGTGGCTTGGATTCCAGCGCGGTCACCGCGTTGGCGGCACAGACCGGCAAAGCCTTAGAAACCTTTTCGGTCGATTACGTGGGCAACGCGGACAACTTCACGCCGACGGACTTTTCGCCCAGCCGTGATAATTACTACATTGACTTGGTAGCAAAACAATACCACGCGCACCACCGCTACCACGTCATCAATTCTGCCGACCTGTGTAACAATTTACGGGAAGCCCTGCATGCGCGCGATTACCCCGCCATGGCGGATATTGACAGTTCACTGTTGCTGTTTTGTCAGGCGATTAAACAGGACGTGAAAGTTTGCTTAAGTGGTGAATTTGCTGACGAAATCTTTTGTGGCTACCCATGGTTTTATCGCAGCGATACCAATAACGCCACCACTTTCCCCTGGGCGCTTGATTTAACTATCCGTGAAAATACGGTTGCCAAACACTTACGCCAGCAATTAAATTTAACCGAATTTGTGAACCGAACTTACGCCGCCGAAGTTGCCAACGTGCCATTGTCACCTGATGATAATCCCGCCGACCGACAAATGAAAATTTACAGTTATTTAACAATGCGTTGGTTCGGCTTAAATTTATTGGAACGTGCCGACCGCATGGCGATGGCGTGCGGCTTGGAAGTCCGCGTACCGTTTACCGACCTGGACTTAGTGCAATACGTTTATAACATTCCGTGGGTGATGAAAAACTACGGCGGACACGAAAAAGGAATCTTGCGCGCGGCGGTAACCGACATCTTGCCACCCGCGATTGTCGACCGCAAAAAATCACCTTACCCCAAAACTATCGACCCGGTCTATACGACTTTAATCGAACAACGCGTGCGCACCTTACTTGACGATGAATGCCACCCAGTTTGGCAAATCGTGGAACGTGATTATATCGCCAGTGTGTTGAACCAAACCGACCCACAAAAAACCCGCCCGTGGTTTGGTCAATTAATGCAACGCCCACAATATTTGGCATTCATTTACCAAATCGCGTTGTGGTTGGTCGATTACCAAATTATTTTGGATTTACCACGTTAAGTTACGCCGCGCGCAAATGATAAGCTTTGGACTTTGCCAAGTTTTTGAAACCATCACTGTCATACAAGGCTGTATCCACAAAAATTGATGCATACGTGCGATTAACCAATGGCGTCACTTGGGCAATTTGTTCTTGGGTAGGTGTAACACCATTAAAATTCACAAAATCCAAAGTTTTCCAAATTTGCCAATCCGTTGCGCCGGTTGTCGGGTTAACAGTGTAACCCAAAGCACCCCAAGTATACCCCGATAAGTAGGACACACCCAAGGACGGGTTAGTATCGAAAATACTGTGTCCGTATGTTAGTTGTTGGTCAGTAACTACACCAAATAAACTGCAGACTGTGGGATAAAGATCCATAGTTGAAGAGAAACGATAAATGGTCTTACCAGTTTGCGTACGAGCAGGAATTTCTTTGCCGATATTCGCGACCGCGTTGTCGCCTTGCGTCATAGTTGAACCTTCAATTCTCGCGCGCGGATTATAAACAATTAACGGCGAACGGTTACCCACCAAATTGCGCGGGTTGTCATTTTCGGGCGCCAACGCTGACGGGTTCACGTAATAATAATGGTCACCAAACATCACTAATGCGGTAGTTTCAATCAATAACTTACCATCCTTACCACGTGTTGTTTGCAAGCGGTTCAAAAGCGCACCAAAACCTAAATCAAAATTATACGTACCGGCTAAATAGTTTTTCGCGGTTAAAACAGCGTGTTGGTCTTCTGATAACAGTACTGGATAAAGTTCGGTTAATGCTTCCCAATTAGCATCCAAATAAGCAAACAATTCCGGATAATAATCACCCACGTTAAAATGTTTCGCACTTAACGCGTGGGTGGAAACACTGATAATGTAGCTGTAGAAATTTTGGTCGGCAGGTGCAATCTTTTCCAAGTTTTGCTTAAACATAACTTCATCCGAATTTAAACCACAGTGTGCCTTTTGACGTTGGTTGTCATAACTATAAAAATCATTAAACGTTTTAAAACCCAATTGTTCGGTAAAAATTTTTTCGCGATTATAACTGGTACCTGCGTAATCGTGGAATGCCGAAGTAATATAACCGCTGCGGTCAAAAATGTTGGCTAACGAATGTGGGACCGTTACGTCACCATAGTTGTTCCATAATTCTTTACCAACTTCGTGCATGCCAGTTTGTCCAATGTGGTCAGTAAAACAAGTGCGTTCAATACTGTAGTAACCGTCAACTTCGTAACAACTTTCTTTCATGAAATTATAAAGATTTGGCATTGTAATGGGGTTAATCGCGGTACGTTCAAAGGTTTCCATTAACACCATAATTAAGTTGTAACCTTCGCCCAAAACTTCATCGTCGCTTAACGCAAATTCGTTCGCTTGAAATTCTTCTTCCACCTTGACATCCATCACGTCCGGCACGGTGGTCTTACCTCCCACTAATTTCAAAAAATTATCTAAATAATAACTGTAACTACCGAATGTACGTAAACTGGATACGCGGTTCGAAAATGTATCATAAAGAAACTTTTGGTTACTTAAATTCGTAACATAGGAATCTGCACCCGTTTGATAATCAGGTTGTCCCGCATAGGCGATAGTATAACTACAAAAACTAACAAATGCCAAAATAGCACAAACTAATGGTTGCCAACGATTATGTCGCTTTACTTTCGGCAAACGACAGAACCACATAATTAAGACGATACCCACCACATAAAAAACTAAAATCGCAATTGTGGGAATTAAGAAAGTCATGTTTAATTCCACCGCACCAGTATTACCAAATGCCATGCCAAAAGATTTCAAAGTTTCCAACGAAAAAATTTCCATACAGGAATCATAGGCAACAATGTTAGAAATTGTGGTCGTCAAATGCCAACCCAATAATAATGAGCAAAACACTGTTTGTACCCATTTTCGACGAAACACCGCAATTACCGCAGCAACAAGTATTAATAATGTTAAACTGAAAATATAAACACGCGGAAATGGCATTTTCATCACCGCGAACATCATGACTTCCAATAAAACCGAAACTATCACAAAAAGTGCTGGTATATAAAGATAACTAACACGTCGAAAATAAGACACATTTGCATCATCACGCAATTTGATTTTCATCAAATAAATTATAGTCGTTTTTGACAAATTTTGTCAACGCAGTGGGTTATTTTTCCTCGTAACCATGTGGGTTTTGGGTGTAAAAACGCCATAAATCGCGCGCCATATCATCTAAACTGTATTGTGCGTGCCAACCTAAATCATGTTCTGCACGTGATGGGTCGGCGTAACATGCCGCAACATCGCCTGCCCGACGCGGTTTAATTTGATAAGGAATTTCACGGCCTGCCGCCCGTTCAAAGGCATGTAATACCTCCAAAACACTGTAGCCATGACCCGTACCCAAATTATAAACATGCGCACCCGCAGTTTTAATTTTAGCAATCGCTTGTAAATGTCCGTCCGCCAAGTCACAAACGTGGATGTAATCGCGTACCCCAGTACCGTCCGATGTATCATAATCGTCACCAAAAACTTGTAAGAATGGTAACTTGCCCGTCAACACTTGGGCAATGTACGGTGTTAAGTTGTTAGGAATACCTTGGGGGTTTTCACCAATCAAGCCCGACGGGTGTGCACCTACCGGATTAAAGTAACGCAAAATCACCGCCGTCCATTGTTTGTCCGCCGCACACAAATCACGCAAAATATCTTCAATCATTAACTTAGTTGTACCGTACGGATTGGTAGTGTGTAATCTGCAATCTTCAGTCAGTGGCAAACGTTCCGGATTACCGTAAACTGTTGCACTGGACGAAAAGACAATTTTGTGACAATCGTGTGCGTCCATTACGGCCAACAACGATAACGTTGCGTTCAGGTTGTTTTCATAATAACGTAACGGTTGTGCTACACTTTCGCCTACTGCTTTCAATGCCGCAAAATGAATTACCCAATCAATATGGTGCTTGGCAAAAATTTCGGATAATTGTTCACGATTGCGTAAATCTACTCGATACCACGGAAAAGTTTTATCCGTAATTTTAGTCACACGTTCCAAACTAACCGGTGAACTGTTGACAAAGTTATCCACTACTACAATGTCATAACCTTGTTTTAATAATGCCACGCAAGTGTGGCTGCCAATATATCCCGCCCCGCCGGTAACCAAGACAGTACCTTTATTTGCTTTTGCTTGCAAGTTTTCCATATTTTTATTTTACCGAGCCTTGTGCAAACTGGCAACTTTATTCCACAGAATTTTCGGTTGCAGTATTTTCTGTTATGGTTGGCGTGTTTGTTGTTACCGCACGACGTTTTTTTAACACGTGTAAAACCACTTTGGCAATGATTGCCAATAAAATCAAAATTAAAAATATAATTAATAAAATATCGGTAATTTGCGGAAATACTTGGCAAACAAATGCAACAATTACACCACACAAAGTATTACCCAGAATCACAGTCATACAGATTATCCAAAAATTCAAACCAAGTAAAATTGCAAAACAAGTTCCCGTCCAAACACCTGTACCAGGCACCGGGAAAGCAACAAACAAAAACACTGCCGCAATCTTCAACCAAAAAATCCGACGCACGCTTTGGGTTTGGTTTTCGGCTTTTAATTTATCCGAGCGTTTAGCAACGTCACCAACTAAAAAATCAACAATGGTCTTAAAAAACTTTTTATCCTTAACCCAGTTGTAAATTGGGCGAAACAATAATGCCACCAACGGCACCACCATAGAACTGCCAAGTAGCGCCCACCAAAAAGCTTGCCACGTAGTAAGCGCCGCTGCACCCCACATTGAACTGACACCCAATGGAATTGCACCTTTTAATTCAATCAAAGGCAACATGGCGGTTAAAACTGTTGCCAAAATTGAATGGTCACCAAAAATTTTTATTAACAACTCACCCAAAATCGTTCCCCTTATTTTTCCGTTTTTTCTTCGGTAATTGCACCAAAACGACGGTCACGACTTTGGTATTCTAACAACGCGACATGCAAGTCTTCTTTACCAAACGCCGGCCAATGAACCTTGGGGAAATATAATTCCGCATAAGACACTTGCCACAACATAAAATTACTTAAACGTTGTTCACCGCTGGTACGTACCACAAAATCCAATAATGGTTGGTCATGGGTATACAAATATTTTTCGATAGTCGCACGATCAACATTAGGTTCCAACTTATCAGTAATGATGTTATTTACTGCACGCACTAATTCGTCTTGCCCACTATAATTAATGCCCAAGTTCAAAATAAATTGTGTTTCATTTTTGGTGGCTTCACTCACGCGTTCGGCATTCTTCACCAATGCGGGCGGAAACTTGGTATAGTCACCCATGATATTTAAACGCACATGTGGATATTTTTTCACAAAGTCGTTAGCTTTCAAATAGTTGGTAAAATACTTAAACAAAAAATCAAGTTCAGTTTTGGGTCGATTCCAATTTTCGGTTGAAAAAGCATAAATACTGACAATCGGAATACCATAATGATAAAAGCACTCTTTAATGACGACATCTAAATTTTTAATGCCATATTGGTGACCTTTATTACGTGGCCAACCGCGCTCCTTAGCCCAACGGCCATTGCCGTCGATAATAAAGCCAATATGCTGTGGTAACTTTTGCAAATCAGTCGTCATGCTGTCAATCTCCTATTTAATATAAATAACATAAAAACTATTTTCATGACAAGTAATAACCACATTGTATGAAAATCAGTTTTGCGACCCCGTTATTTTTTGTTTTCTGCGGTTGTATTATCCGCAATGATTGGGTGCTTAACATAATCCTTAATCATTGGATCAATGTTATCGGTTACTTCGGTATCATACTGTAATGGAATACCATAAGTCGTTTCATAACATTTACGCCATAATTCAAAATTCTTTTTCAACATATATTCGGCATTAGCCTTTTCATCTAAATCACGGCGCGGGTATATTGGTGGTAAAATATGAATAGTATAATTACCAAAATTAACACGTCCTTCACTATCATAGCGTTCAGCCTTATCCTCAATCGTGATAAACATCGGCACAATAGGACGACGATACTTGGCAGCATAATGGAATGCGCCAATCTTCAACGGACGAGGCTTTTTGTATTCACGCCACATGGCTTGTTCCGGATAAATTAAAATCGGCCATTTTTTGCGCAAGAAATATTCCATCGCGTGGTTGAACTTACGCATCACTTTCAAATTCAAATTTGCCGGAATAGGCAAGTAACCGGTATTGCGCGAAATGTCGCCCATGATACCTTTCCAGTTGTTAAAAT
>JAFZUF010000064.1 GCA_017618475.1 Clostridia bacterium | reverse complement strand
TATAAACAAATAACAAACAAACAATTAGACGCTATGAACTACAGAAAAATTGAAAAAATCGGGTTTTTGACCGTTTGGGCTGCATCCCAAATCCCCGTTGCCTTGGTCGGTCTTTGGCCGGTGGCCGCTGTGAACGCCGTTTTAATCGCCATTTACGCATTGGATAATAAGTTGTCTAACCTCTAAACCTCCCATGACTGAATATGACCGCAAACAACAGGAAATAGCCAAACAGGAACGCAAAGGGCGTTATATAGTCAATTCATGGTTTACCAACGCCACATTAAGTAAGAATTGGGATATAGTAACCTATCATAACAACCCACAATCCGCCCCCGTTGACCTCCAATATATCATTAGTCAGGATATGGAAATAGCAACGCTTACAGGAACGCGAAACGCCACGGTAAAGACAGACTGTAATATTGAAGTTAAAACGCGCTACCAAACACCTGAAGAAACGGACAAATACCCATCAGCAATACTAAAGGTTGAAAAGTACAACGCAATGCAACAGGCCATCCAAGGCAAAGACAACGCCGCGTTATACTATGCCGTTATCCTGAATGATACAACCCTGTATATATATGACGTAACGGATATAAACCGTACACCCCACACAAACGCCACACTTCCATTGAAAAAAATCCAATATGCAAAGGATAGTGAACGTGTGCCAACCCCCTGTTACCTCCTACCGTATAACACGGCAATAAGGACGGTAGATATTACAGACTATATTAGACAATATAACACCATCGTCAATGCCGACAATATTCAAACCAAAGAAGAAACAGCAACCAAAAAGGGATAAGGCAAAATTGATATACGACACGGTATATAACACCGCCCGTTGGCGGAAACTCCGCGCCGCGTATCTGCAACAAAATCCACTGTGTGAAATGTGCCTTAAGGACGGTATAGTTTCACCGGCTACAGACGTACACCACACGTTTGAAATAAGCAACGCCGACAATGAATTTGAAATGCAGGAAATCGGCTTTGACCCGTCAAACCTCCAAGCGTTATGCGCGTTTCACCATCAGCAAACACACGCGGAAAAACACCGCGTCAAATCAATTTCAAAATAGCGACATATTTATATATAGTTGTTAGCCATTACAACATTAACGTTTTTTGATAGTATTATTTTCTTATTTGCAACCCTCGTTTCTTCGGGGGTTGTTTTTTCTTTGAAGTTAGGGTATATTTATATAGTAGTAAATCCATCTATTTGTTTGTTCATTTTCTTAAAAAAGGAAACCCCACACTTTTGACGGTGTGGGGCTTTTCGTTTTTTGTTATTTTGTGGTGGTTAATGGAAATAATCAAGGTTGGTAATATATAATTTATCTATCATGTCCTTTGCAGCCATTGAAGAAATAAGTTGTGTTGTATCATTTGGGCTACACCATCTAACATAAAACGTGACTGTGTCATTATCCGCTACAGGGGAAACGCATTTATACAGGGGTTTGTTATCAGTGCCATATATTGCGTTTTCCTCGTCAGGAAATGACCAAATATGTAACAGGG
>JAFZUF010000063.1 GCA_017618475.1 Clostridia bacterium | reverse complement strand
GAATCCGCAAATTATTATGGCCGATGAACCGACCGGTGCGCTGGACAGTAAGACCGGTAAACAAGTATTTGATACGTTAAAGAAATTGTCGTGTGAAAAGTTGGTGATTGTGGTTTCGCACGACCGCGAGTTTGCGGAATATTATGGTGACCGTATTATTGAATTGAAAGATGGTAGAGTGATTGCGGATACCACTAAGCGCAAACGTGAACCCGATTTGGCAGGTAATGGCTTTAACGTTGTGGATGAAAATGTTATTCATATTGAAAAGGAACACCAATTTACGAATGATGACGTTCATAAATTAATTAACTTTTTAAAAAATTCTAAGAGTGACGTGATTTTGACTGCGGACGAAAAACTGAACACCGAAGTTAAAAAAATTGCAAAAATTGATGAAAACGGCAACCGCGACTATTTTGACCAAACACATAGTACCGATATCCGGCAAGGTCAGCGGGGTGGCTTGAAACTGATTAAAAGTAAATTGAAATTCAAAGACAGTTTCAAAATGGGCGCCAGTGGTTTGAAAACCAAAAAGTTCCGTTTATTTATGACGATTTTATTGTCAGCAGTGGCGTTAACCTTGTTCGGTTTGGCGGACACGATGGCCAGTTTCAATGTCGCGCAAAGTAGCTATGACAGTTTGACCCGTATGCATGCGGATACTTTATCAATTGATTTACGTCATATGAGAAAATACGATTCTTATTCTTATGCAGAAGAAAGTATGGTTGGTGATGCCGAATTAAAACAACTGCAAACGGAGTTCCCGGATTACCAATTCAAAGCCGTGCGTGGCAGTGAATGGCGTTTGGATAGTAGTGTGTTAGGAAATACTAGTTCGGTTAATAGTTATTATTACAACACTGAGGTTAATGGTTTTGTTGCAATGACTACCGAGGAAATGCAAAAATATGGTTTGTCATTTTTAAGCGACGGTACTGCAACCAGTCGTTTGCCACAAGCTGATAATGAAATTGTGCTTTCCAGTTATCATTATGACTTACTAAAAAAGTTTGGTGTTCGTTTCTATGAGGAAAACAAAAGCTATTATAATGTAAATCCTAGTGAAGTTCATCAATTAAGAGATATTATCGGTAAAACAATTTATGGTTGGGATAATCAGCCACATACTGTTGTTGGTGTGATAAATAATACTTTTGATATGTCAAAGTATGAACCATTAAAGGAAATTAATGAGGGTTATTCGGAGAGTGTTTATAATTTAGCCAGAGAATTACGAGGCAAAGTTAATTCAGGTTTCCGCAATGTGGTTGTGGTCAGTACTAATAAAATGGCAGAAATTTCCAAACCTTCCAAAGCTATTTATAATTCCGATCGACACTATATGATAGGAAAAGGCGGTAGTGGTGGTTATTGTTATTGGGGGTATTTAACCACTGATGACGCCGATAATATTATTTACTTTGATAGTGCACGTAATAGCAGCAGCCAAACTTTGGCGGCAAATGAAGTTGTAATCGGTGTTAGGGTTCCAGTTTATACAAATGATGAG
>JAFZUF010000062.1 GCA_017618475.1 Clostridia bacterium | reverse complement strand
CACTAATTCATGTGTAGGGTCAGTCGGTATCGAAGTTCCATTCAGTGAGAAATAAATATTAGAAATTTTTTCCGAAGTAGTTATATCTTCAACTTCAATTTGGAAATACGGAGTTAAATTATCTTCTAACAAGATTAATGGCAACTCTGGTAAATTAGTAACTTCCAAAGTAACAAAATTACTGGTGACACTGGGTTGGTAACAATCTAACCGAATTCGTGTAGCTTCGCTACGTATATTATAGAATTCATAGTTTTCGACTTCACCCAGACGATCATATAAAGTATATGAACATTTTTGTCCACGCTCTGTTGCGGTATTAATCCAGGAATTCAACATATTAATTAAATTTTCTTTGCTGGCTAATCCTGAACCGCTTTGATTATTAATATACCAAGATGCCTGGCTACCCAAAACCATGTAATATTCATTACCGCTTTCAAATTTAAAAGCATTGTTATAATAAAAGAATGTATCCACACTGGATTTCTTTACTTCCATTCCCACACCAATTTGTACTTCCGCACCTGCATCGGTATTTGTACCTAAAAATTCAATTGAATTTACATAATTTTCACCCTTAATTTGCACTTTGTATTCGGTATTGTGACCTGCATAATCGGTTTCCGTAATGTAAAAATATTTCATTTCCTTATCATTTAAACCAACTAGTTTCGCAAACGGAATGCCTTTTATCGCATCCATTGCCAGGCTGAAACGAACGGCAGATTGTGTTCCAGAGCTTTACCCGATAGGTAGAACTTCACGGTAAGTAATCATTTTAGTATCCAAATAAGGATTATTAATCTGATCATTTTGGAAAACAAAATCCGTACTTAAACCATAAATATATGTTCCCGTTAATTCTGTTTCACTTAACATACATGCTAAGTTATCCCCCGCTTTAACGCAACCTAGATTGTAAGTCGGCTGATAACGGTCAAATAAAATGGTGTAATTTGTACAAGTTTTATCATAAGTAAACAAGGATATTGATAAACTGGCACCATTGGTGATAAATCTATCGACAAAAAAATCATTCATTAAATCAAAAGTATAAAAACCATTTTCTGAATTGCTTGGTATCATCACACTTTCATCAACATTATTTTCGTGCCATATCCAACTGGCCAATGTCGCATTGATATCAACGTCAGCGTACATACTTTCTGGATCATTTTTAAAGCGTAACTTTAACTGTGAAAAGTCATCCGGGTCAACTACGTAAAAATAATGGTTACCATCATATTCCATGCGTGCATTACCGATTATTCGATTATTATCCGTGATAATTTCGGCTTGAGTACCGTAACCAGTATCTAAATTCAAAGTTAAATAATCCCAATTCGCACTGGTTGGCGCACTGTTACTGGTTTTTAATTCAAAAATATTACCATCAATTAACATACACGAAATATTGCGCGCGTTATCGGTAATTAATATTCTGTAAGTATTATCATCAGTACGACTGGCAGGATCACCAATTCGCCACACGCCACTACCTTCACCCAACGTGTTAATTTGATTATTGTAAATACAGCTGAAGCGCGGTGCCAGGGCCGGGAAATTAAAAGTAACCGTATCTGTAGTGCCTTCATCGAAAGGAGCTCCTAAACAATTATAATTGTTAATTTTATATGCCGTACCATTATGTTTCCAAGCATATTTACTGGTAAAACCATAAACCCAAGCCATACGGTTACTGCTTAAGATCTTTTCGTTATCGTATATCTTTTTTGCATCAGCAACTTTTTTATAGGGATCATCCTTGGTGTTTTTAAAATCAATGTGCAAAGCGGTTTGGAATTGTCTATTATCATCGCCATCAACCGAACCTGCATAATACAACATACTTTCACGATCAACAATAAAATAGTAATCACGTTTCAACGGATCTGTTTCATTTTCAGTATAGTTATTACTATCATAAACACGCGTTAAGATATACATTCCTGCCGGTGTAATGGTATCAGTATTAAATAAGCCCAATCGAATCGTGGCATCATTCACATCACGAGTTAGATCATACGTATAAATCAAACCGTTTTGGTCTTGTTGGGCAAAAATACTTTTACCACCAGATTTTGGGTTGTTATTAGGCGATTCGTCAAAGGGATAGTTAGCAGAATTAATGTCATATGTTAATGGGTAATATTGCAAATAAACCTTATCTACACGGTATTTAGGATCAGGATTACTATTTCCCTTTTGATTAAACGAGAATGTCACATAAGAACGATTGGTAACACCACCGTTACTATTAACCAGACTAGTATCCGAAGTCGGAGCTGCCAAAATCATACCCTCATCATTTATATCTGGTGCAACGGCTTCGGCGTAAACTGTACCGAAACAATTATCATGCGTTAAAATAATGTAGTACTCACCCACATTACCAAGCGCATCGGTCACACGAAAATAAAATGTACCTTCTTTATTCAACGTCAAATAACCATTTTGCAAATCACTGTTAGACACCTGTTGATATAAATCACCCGAATCGCTGTACTCAACACTCACTAAAGGAATAGTTATATCCCCATTACTCAAAATATTTGAACTTACTAACTGGGTAAAAATATTTTTATGTAAGCCACTATTATTAGCATCAAAACTACCATTAATGCATTTATACTTACCAAAACCAATTTTTACACCATCATTGTTATTAAACGTAACCATATTAGAAGTTTTTGTTGGCGATTCT
>JAFZUF010000061.1 GCA_017618475.1 Clostridia bacterium | reverse complement strand
GTTTAATATCCCAAGTTTTAATGGTGGTTATGCCATTTGTGGTGTATTATCAATAAACAGTGTATCCAAAGCAAATACACCACAAGCAGGTGTTTTACCAAAAATAATTGGTTCTCTTTGGACGGGCGACCAAACAAATACTGTGTCCGCAAAATTCCATACACCAACAGGAGCTTTTGCCACAAAATCAGGAACAGCAAATTATACGGCCCCTGGTAACGCAAGTGCAAATACATCTTGGGGTTTTGATTTTGATGCATCCAGGTCTTCATCCATATACAGTGGAACGGATAACAAAGTTTTTCCAACCAGATATGCGACGAGATTTTTTATTAAATATATTTAATTATATTCATTGCAGCCCACGGACTTTGTGATTCCGCACCCTTTCCAGAAGCAAGCCATACCACATTATATGTCCCACCAGTATAACGTTGTAAATAAAAACCTGTGGAACTTCTTGAAACCAATCCAACACCCTGCGTTCCAGTATCACTATCCACATTTATTATGGATGCAGCATAATTTGCATCAGCCATAGTCCAAGGAAATTGAGCATAACTGTTAGTACCTTGTCCACCTTGTTGTATAAAGGAATCCGACCACCGTCTATACCAGCGGTTTCTATCAGCATTGAATCCAACGTGTGTTAATTTCCATTCATAAGGACAATAAGGCAAATTAAACGTTGGTATAAAATACAGTGCAAAAAGAAAGCGCGCCATTATAGCGCGCCCAATGTAGGAAAAGACATCAAACCCACATTATTTCTGCATACTCGGTAACAGTTTTACAAACGATAACACCGATGCTAAAGCACCGAAACCGGCTGCGCAATAGATGGAAATGTCATATCCCCATATAGCGGCAACACCTGCTACCGGGACAATTAAATAATCACAAGTCTTGATTAAATTGTCCAGAATTTGTTGTTTACTCATTTTTGTTTTTGCCATGTAAGTCTCCTTTGTTGGCGGTTAAGCTTGGCCATCGCTTCCATCAGCGATACCATTTACTTCGGCTGTGTTTTTAGCCAATTCTTCAGCTTCGAGTTCAGCAACGCGATTCATCCAGCGTTTCTTTTCGATGCGCCATTCTTTGCGTTGTTCCAATTCGGTTGCATATTTAACTTTCAAAACCTCCAATTCTTCGGTATCTTCAGCAACAATAGCTTCCACCATTTTGTTGTCGATATAATCGGTGTCGGCTAACTTTTGACCATATTCCCACATTTTGTTGCGAGCTTCGTCCAATTCGGTTGGTACATAAGGTTCGGGTTCGGGGTCTTTTTTCTTTTCGACATATTCCCATTCCTCGTTATCCTTGTTCCAATGGCGGTCGAAACCTTCTTTTTCTTCTGGTGGTGGTGTTAATGTTGAATTACCAGGCATTAACCAAACATCATGCCCAACCCTTTCGGATTCCAATGGGTCGCGCTGTCTATCAACTTCAGCTTCGAAATTAAATGTGGTATCATTCCACATGTATGCTTTTGGTGTTTCTGTCATGTGAACTCCTTATATTATAATATACACACTTAGGTTAGCGATTCGTTAAGTATACGAAACACCAAGGTTAATAATGGTGTCGGTACCGGATGTGGATGAACCAATTACGATGGTATCAGCTGTAACATTTAACCGACCAACAACAGCACCTTGGTCTGCAGAAACACCGGCTTTATTGTCCGTTGTATGTAAATCAAAAGCTGTTCCGGAAGCAGTTGTGGAACCTGTGGATGTTAACCCACCACTAAATGTTTTCGCACCACTGGCTGTTTCGGCACCAGTTTTATGTAATACATCAGCATCCGTGGCTTTTGCAGCCAAAGCTGTGTCCATTTGACCCTTGCGAACCAAACCGGCATTTGTTGTGGCATCACTACTGGCCGTTGGTGCACCAGGAAGATTCACACCGGACTTTATCTCCCATTTACCGGTTGTTTGGTTTAATGCAAAATAATCCGTGGACATATCGGTTGACATAACAACCCATTGACCACCAAACCAGTAATAACCTTCACCATCATTTATATTCCGGAAGAAGTCGAAATCTTTTACGGTATAAGTTTGGCCATAATTAACCCATGATGAACCGTTCCATTTTTTAATATCTGCTGCAGCCACAGGAAAACTTGTTGGCATTGCATTCGCATTTATCCACAAATTACCTTCGTTCAAACCATAGGTAGATGAACTTGGTGCGCTTGTTGCCACATACCCAATAAACGTCAAACTTTTTGTTTCCAGTTCACGAATATCTTTTGCTGTAGCAATTTTTTCGGCTACATTATTTGTATCAGGTGATTTTAATGTAGCGCCACCAGATGGTGTTAAATTGATTTCCGTTCTGGTACCGCTATCATCGGCATATAAGGTTGCTTCGACATTTTTATTATATTGTCCTTCAATATTTTCATCTTCTTCATGAGACTGAACATTTAATCCGGCACCATAATCAAGGTCAAAACCACCATCACCATCACTAACGTAATGGCCTGCAGAAACTTCGCGTTCATATTGCGTGTCCGATGAAACTCGCGAATTTTGTAATTCAGTACCAATTTCAATATCAACTTTGGATGTTACGTTAAGCGCATCCAGGGTTGCTTTCAAGTTATCAATGTTTAAGAATTGAATTGTGTTGGATTGTGTAAATACACCATTGTCCACAATACCAACAGGACACAAACTATAATAACCATTACCATCCGCATATTGGTCGGTATAAACATTGTAATATAAGGTGTTTGGTATCATTACCAACGGAAAAGCCACAACCTTTTCAAATCTGTCCCATATAACAATATCACCGGCACCATCAGCAAACACATATTTAATTACATTGGTTGCAATATTTTCCGTACTGTCGGCGCTCAATGTTACTTTAACTGAATCATTGGTATAATAAACTGTGCCGCGAGGTAATGTTAATACTCCACCAGTGTAATCAGGTATCCCCGAAACAATTAAACCTTCCGTGATATGCCATTCGGTTTGGAATATATCGCTAAACTTAGCATTCAATTGACCAATGGTTGCAAGCTGGTCATCATCCAAACCAGGTGTTACAACATGTGGTGCTTCAGCAAAGGTTGGCGAACCCATATCCTGGGTTATTAAACCCCAACCAGTCCAAGTACCATTGATTCGTTGACGATGATAAATATCGCCGGACGAAGCGTTTAAGTTACGCGCTTGCTGTTCAATTAAACCATTATCATCAGTATCAACCGCAACAACATAATAACCAACGCCAGAACCAGGTGCATGACATTCAAAACCACCTGTTAATGTAACCTTCCAAATACCATCCGTTGTAAATGTATTTAAGTCGGTATTTTGTGCCACATGGTTAAAATAATCTTGTTTTGCATCGATAATCGCTTGCCCGATAGCGCTTAAATTACTCAAATCCCTATCGGCTGCATGTTTCTGCAATAACCATGTAACCAAGGCATTCAAAGGCATAGCAAAAGTGTCCTTTTCAGCTTGGTTACAAGCCGCAGGAATCAACAACTCTTGTTTATTATCAATTTTTGTTGGTGTATCGATACGTGTCAAATCCGTAATACGTATCGATTGTTTTGGTAAATCACTCATGCTTAAAACCTCTTATAATAATATACTCTTATTTGATTACCGTGGTGTCGTAATACAAACCAGGATATACAACGTCGCGCAATATTTTTACGATGGCATTGTTTGAAATATTGATTGGCACAAAATTGAAAACAAAACCAAAACCATCTTCATCAACAGCGTCATCTTTCATGAATATTTGGGCTTCCCTTTCGTCCTCAAATGCTGCTAAATTACCCGGTATGGTTTCCAGATTATACCGACCATCGCGATTCCACCATATTTCAATTGAATGGTTTACATCGATATTAAAAGCGAGAACCAATGGCGCCAAAACATTTATGTCCAGGGTTGCAGCCTTATACAACACATTTACAAACTCAATTAAATTATCGCAGGTTTGTAAACTCACATACAATTCATGCCAACGATGATATGCAACCACCAAATGTTCATTATCCCAAACATCACAAATTGGAGTGGCTCTTTCATTATACAAAGCACGACCAATGTCCGGCGCCCAATAAGCGGCAACAAACATTTCGGTTAGCGCATCCTTTAATGGGTCAATCATTGCTTCGAAAACTTCGAAAGCCCTTTCTTCGTTTATGTCGCGATTTATATCCGGAGTATACATCTGTATCATGACGATTCTCCTTTGTATATCATAGCCATACCACCACCTTGACCATAATTACCAGCACCTTGACATTGCTGGCCTTGACCCCAAGATAATGATTTGCGAACCCATATTTCGTTAATGTCGTTTATATCGCTTTCACTAAACACCCTTGGTGGTACGGTTGCAGGTGTGGTACCATCCTTTACTGGGCCTTGACCATTAACACCATTGCGGCGTATATCAAATGTTTTAAGGTCTTTACTTAGTAAATAATCAGCCCAACCCAATATTGTATTACCTGGGTCGTTTGCAAATTGTGCTTGGACATAATATAAACCACCGTTGTAGTACAAATATGTGGTTGGATAATATGTTACATTGTCCGCATATGTTGGCGCTACCGAACATACATTTTGGTCTGTACTCCAATTCGATGCAGTAAATGGACTATCAACACGATAACAAACATTGTTATGGTTTATCCATTCACCGGTTACATAGGATTGGCCATTTTGATATGTCCTTAACACCGAAATGTCGCGCGGAAAAGCACATTGTGTTGGGATATAAAAGTTGCTTGCACCATAACCACCATAGCTTCGATGTGAAGCTTCCCAAGCATTACCACCAGCAGCCATACCCATGATGAAATGTCCTGCCGGCGCAACACCTGTTGGTGTTCTTGCTGGTGCGGCCAATTTCATACACCAATCATTTACATCAGTATGAACATTTGCTGGGTTAACATGCCAGTCATCCCTATAACCATACGGGTTTTGTGGGCCGGCTTTACCTTTCATTTGATATGTAATTGGGTTCAAATCCTCGTCCTTTATACGGATTTTCAGGTCGCGAATATACAACACAGACCCGGAACCACCCGAAGCATTATAATGGTCGTTTTTATGGCGAAACCTTTTATAGCGACGACGATGTTTATGGTGCGAAGCATAACCACCTGCAGATATTCCATAAATATCGACAACAAAATAGTTTGGTGTGGATTCCATTGTAAACCAATCGGCCGGTCTAAACTGCGAGTTAGAATACGAATTTTCATACTTTACACCGACTTTAATTTTTGGTAATTGCCACCAATGCCCGTTATCAACATAAAAATAGTATGTTTTTGATGGCGATGAATCCCCGGTCTCCCAAATCCATAATGGAAGTTCGTCGTCCATAAACTTGGTTTCATAATAATATCGGTTCGCAAAGCGGTCTAAAGCAGGCATTTAGTGTCCTATTTTTGAGTAACCATAGTTCCATGTTGGGTTTGACAAGTTTGTGAAGTCATCATATTCACAGAAGAACTCGATGGCTTTATCCTTATCAAATGTTGCTGTAAACGAAGGCATTGTTGCACCAGTGCCGCGTAATGTATAACCATTGGCTGTAAATGCGCTGGATGCAATGTTGTGGCCGTTTCTGTCAATCATAATAATAACTTGATTTAACATTGTATTACTTAAACCAGATGTTGGTAATATAATGGATGCCACATCTTGATTCAAACGTATACGCACACAACGATTCAAAGCCGTCGCCGGAATAGTAATTGTTTGGCTTGTCTGTTGTAATTCAACATAATTAACACGATTCAGGTTTGTTATACCTGTTTCTGTTAAGTTTGTCAGGTCTCGATTTGCCAAAATACCTTCATACTCATCCGTGGACGTTCTTTTGATAGCGTTTGAAAATAATTGCTGCAACTTTAAGAACTCGGCTGATGTTAGGTTTTCGAAGAACATGTCGGCAATTAAATGAGCGTTGGCTGCAATTAACTTTTCGGACAAAGTGCGTAATCCGGATTGTGTTTCATTTGAATGAGTACGTAACAACAAACCAGTACCAGTATCCGGACTATCCGGTTGCGATAATGTAGCAATAAAGTCCGCAATTGTTTCGTCGGTCAAGTTTGTTAAGTCCTTACTGGCAAAATAAGACCGTAGCAAAACATCGATTATTCCGCGGAATTGTGCGCGGTTTGAATTACCCGTAGACCCTTGGTCATAAACAAACGAATCGCTTTCCTGGACGTCATTATTTAGCGGTAATTCATAAATGTGTTTTACACCATAATCCTCGTTCATGTTTAACTCCTATATTGTACGGCCCAATGTTCACCCGCTGGACGTAAATGTTGTAACAACATTCTTAACTGTTCAATGGATAAAATATCACCCAATAAGCGCTTAAATAACATTTTATAATCATCAGGTGGTATCCTACCTAAAATATACTCCGCATCCTCGAAACGAACTGATGGAAACTTATTATTTCCAATCCATAATTCGTCAACGGTTTCACCAGGGTCAATGTCGGCAACCAACCCAATATGCATTGGTGGGCCGATTGTTAAATCAACATTGATACCATATACGGAAACGATAAATTCAAGCAATGTTTCGGCGCCCCAAACTTCAATCATACCAACCAATTTACCCCAAATACGCATAAACAATTCCGGTTGTACAACATTTGATAATGGAACCACTTTTTCATCGTGTATTACTTTACCAATGTTTGGGTCAGCATTATAATTTGCATACATGCTCGCGACCGACAAGCGAAATGGTTCCACGGCTGCTTGGAACACCCGATAAGCTTTCATTTCCTCGTCGTCATGAAGATAAAATTGTACGCTCATTATTGATACACCACCACAATGTTACTTGCATCCATCATTTTGAACTTAACGTCAAATGGTATTTCCACTGGCACATTTGAGAATGTTTTGATAGCGCCGGTATCGTCCTGATATGAACCACTATAAACAACACGGCTAGCAAAATCAAATTCTTTGATGGAACAAATGGCTTCCGGTTCAAGGTTTTTACCCAAAGTCATATATTCTTGAAACCTTTGGGCAAACAAATCCTGCACTTCTTTTTGAGTCATAACATAATTGTTGTTATTGGCCGATATTGGAAGTGTTATGGTTAAACTTAACAATTGATAATACCGAGGCAAATAGAACGCGTAATGGAACTCCTGTCCATTGATAGCATTGTAATCGCCTGATACAAAGTTTGATGGTGGTACTGATTCTTCCCACACGTTTGGGTTACCTGCTGGATTTACATTGGTGTTTTCGGATAGCGAATTATAATACTTTGTCCCGGAACGAACCAACACACCTGCTGGGTATGTCACGGCTGCATCCCAATCGCCTTTATAATAATCACCAATCCCACCGTAATAATACAAACCAACGGACAAATACTTATGGAAATATTCGATAAGTTTGTTTTTCTTGTTTGTATAATCGGTATCGTTCTTGTCCAACAATATTGCAAACTTTATTTTACCCGCTTTACTTGGTTCATCAATTGGGTCAAAGGAACCTTCGGTGTTTAATACACCATCGCTCTTGATGAAATTGATAAAACCATCAACCGTACCACGTGGTTGAAGTATTCTTTGGTTTGTGTTAGCAATGTATTGCTGATACTTACCGGACAGGTCAGCAACCTGTTGTTCGGCTTCCATAATCACTTGAATACCAGCATAAAAATATTTGTAAAAGTTAGTACCTTGAATGGTAGTAACATCATAATTGGTACCATATTGCTCATTGATTTTTGCCACCATTGTGGACAAGATTTCATCAAAGGTGCGTGGTACAAAACCGTTTGCAATATCCCACATGTTTAATCCTTATGTTTCGCTTTTTTTGCGTTTGCTTCACGAACCTTATGTTCTTCAGCCTGTTTTTGTCTTTCGACAGTATCATCCTTATCTGGGTCGGCCATTACACCGATTGGATAAGTATTGAATTTGCGCGTTTGTGTTTTCGCAAAATCTTTTGTCATATACATTATCGTACTCCTATTGTTATTGTGCCATCCAATTCATTTTGCTGGATGTCAACGCTTTTAACTGTGCAGTTTAGTGCGGTCAACTGTTGAATAACATGAGCCTTAAATGTGGCAACGGAAAACTCCAACTGACCACGAACAAACTGGTCAAAATCAATACCTATGGATTTTCCTCCATTGAGCGAACCAAGCTGTACATTACAAATATTCTCGCCTTTATATTTGTCGGTCTTTTCTGCCGCAAAATCAGCGCGCTCCGCATCAAAAACAATATCAACATTTTCTAAAGTTGTCCCACTCATAGTATTTCAAACCTTATGTAAGTGTATACAAAGATACCCCTGTTAGCATCATAAACCGCTTCGTAATCGGCAGCCCTTCCAAGCAAACCAACCATACTATACGGTTGCAATATAAAGTTTCCCATGTATTTACCAAATTGGTTTTTATGCAGAGAAACCTTTGTAAGAATCAGGTCGCGTGTTACAATCGCATCATCGGTCAAACTATAACACAACCTGTTTTCTTCAAAACCTTCAATTACATCCGCACACGAAACAATAGGTACAGCCAGTGGATTTATCATATCTCCGGCAATTAAATAACCAATTTTTGCCTGTGCTTCTGGAACATAAGTCAAAGGTTGGTCGCGAAATGGTACCAAGTTTGGAATAGGTAACACCTTATAAAGCAACTCCATCTCTTGGATAGAGTCAAAACGAAATACCATAAAACCATTTGTATTTTTTATAATCATGTTAGCGCTATCCAAACAACCATTCGGTTCAATTAAATATACAATAAAGCGTTAGAAAAGCGAGGATTGCAAGCGCTACCTGCTTATCCCTGTTTAGCGTGGTATACATCATAGGTGCCGTCCTCCAACAATTCGAGATGGAAATAATCGTCACCAAACTGCATCAAAGTTCCGGCATCGCTTTTGAATAACACCACATTGCGTTGCCCTGGTTGGTATAAGGTTATTGACCTTTCGGTTTCATAAATGCGATATTGTTGGTCGTAAAAGTCTTCCAAAACAACGGTTTTTTCGATATACGGAAACTTGGTGGCCGCTATTTCGCTCGAATTACAAACCTTCCATTCATAAATCATTATACACCCCCTGCATCAACATTGGTAGTTTTACCAAACTTTGACAAGTAATCGCCTTCATTGATTTTGTTTGCGTCGCCAACATTTGATGTTACATCGCTAACTCTGTACGTGGCCATTTTCAACTTTAATAATGTTAAATTGGTGTTTCCAACCGGTGCTTCATTGTAGTCCAAAATACGTGCATGTGAAATGGCGTATTCTTTCCAGTAAAAACTGACACGCAAATCCTTCGCCATTTCCGCATCGGTTAACATACGTTTCAATAAAAACCGCAATACGGACACAATTGTAGCGCCATTTTTAACCTTAAATGAAGCTTCAATGGTGTTTTTAACACGAACCATTTGTTTTGGTTGTGCTTCCTGGTTAAGTTCATCGATAACTGTTGGCACATCCGGATAGTCCATATCAATTGACTCCGAAATGTTATCAAACAAGAAACCCGTTGATAAATCGCTATCATCCTTGTTGGACGATAAACGTTCATAAAAATAAAATGGAATTGGTATGCGCGAAACAATCAACGCATTTGAATCCTGACCTTGCACACTTCTGCGCAACACAAAATCCATAGCACCACGCCATGTACTACCTTGTGATGTTGCTGGTAATAAAGTGGTGTCCTGTAAAAACGATAGAAAACTCGTTTTCACTGGTATCCAGATAATCAATAAAGGTTTCACTTCATCAAGTAACATTAAAAACTCTCCACTTTACTGCTTTTGTTTTGACTTCTTGTCGTGTTAATAATGCTTGCTGCATCGTTTGTTTTATCATACAAATTGTCCGGTACTGGCGACGCAGCCATCGACATATTGTTTTGGTTGTTAAGATATTTCATGGCCGCGTTATAATCACCTTGTTTCATAAGGTCAAGCGCCACCTCGGTCTTTTCAGCACGCTTCTTAGCAACGGTTGTTTTTGCTCCGGTCTTACTGGTAATGGTGCTGAATATATCGGCCAATTCTTCCTTGTGTAGCTTAAATTGTAATTTAATACCTTCAAGCAACAAGGCAGATTCTTTCATAGCATCCACATTTCGCGCCCAAGCCATATTACCTTCTTCGATGATTTCGTTGTTCATCGAAATACCTTGCTCCGTCATGTTACGCATATTGTCCATCCACGAAGCGAAGTCCTGGTTCGCTAAATCGATACGCCGTTTGTTAGCGCCTTGTATACCTTTGGTTAACACGCTTATATCTTGTCCAACAGGAATATTGTTGTAATTCACAACATCGGTTATAGCCTTTTGTATACCACCACTTTTTAACAACGAAATAACATTACCAACCTGTCGTGGACTCATTCCAAGACCACCTTTATCGATGGATGTTAATGCAAATTCACGAGCCGATAATCCAGACTTTTGATACATTTCATAAATGTAATTCATGGCCGCATCACGACGCATACCATATAGTTGTTCACCAATACTGGCTGTTTTCTTGTTGGTTGCTAAACTACGCGCTACCAAATCGACAAATGAATCGGAACCAATGTCCAAATTCTTCAACGCTTGCTGATACACCAAATATTGTGCAGGGTCTTCGAAACCGGCAGCATGCATACCACCATAAACACCTTCCGTTTTATTGATGGCTTGGACATATGCTTGTGCTGCATTACTAAACAATGTGGATGCTTGTTTAATATCATCTGCAGCATCTTCAAACATTGCAACCAATAAACTTGAAGCGGTACCAATAGCAGCACCAACCGCGGCACCAATAGCAGTACCAAGCCCTGGAACAATGGAACCCACAGCAGCACCAGCACCGGCGCCTGTCATAAG
>JAFZUF010000005.1 GCA_017618475.1 Clostridia bacterium | reverse complement strand
CCTTTGTATTGGCCGACGGTATGGTAATTGAGGGTGCTTCACTCGAGAACGGTTTACTCAACATTGATTTAAAAAAACCGGTGAAAACACCGCAAGTTAAACATATTGCCATCAAAACAAAATCACAACCGAATATCATATTCACGACCAATCACAAAAGGTTCGTCAATCTCGGTTTGTTCAATGTAAATACATGGATCCACTTCCGGACTTTGCGCCGCAGTTCGACAACGTGCCACACCGTCAACAACTGCATCGCAAATCACATGTACCACTTGCCCACGTTCATTAGCATGTTTTGTATCCAAAATATTTTGTTGCACACGTTCGATCGTTCGTAAACGATTACGTTTTGTTACCGCTTTAACTTGCACCATGTCATACGCCGGCGTTCCCTTTTCGCGCGAATAAGCAAAGAACCCAACATAATCCAATTTTACGTCTTGCAAGAATTGTACCAACTCATTAAATTCTTCATCCGTCTCAGTCGGAAAACCTACCATCATCGTTGCACGAATTGTTACGCCAGAAATTACGCTACGAATTTTTTTAATTAAATCACGATAGCTATCCGCACTGCCACGCCGTCCCATTAATTTTAGAATGCGCGTGTTACAATGCTGAAACGGAATATCCAAATATTTAACAATCTTATCATTGCCGGCAACTTCTTGTAATAATTTATCGGTCAACAATTCCGGATAACAATAATGCAAACGCACACGTTTCACACCATCAACCGCGGTAATTGCGCGTAATAATTCAACCAGATTTGTACCAATATCAACCCCATACATGGTTACATCCTGTGCCACCAAAATATATTCCGGCACACCCAACTTCGCAAAATGGCCAACTTCGGCAACAATCTCATCAATCGTCCGTGAAACATATTTTCCACGAATTAAAGGGATTGTACAAAATGCACAACGACGATTACAACCATCAGCAATTTTAACGTAAACATAACTTGGCGGTGTCGACAATAATTTATTACCAACCACCACCGGTTTTCCTGTCAATAATTCTGCCAATTTTTCGTAATCTTTCGTTTCCCACCAAACGTCAATTTCCGGTAATCCAGCTTTTAATTCTTCGCGATTATTCGGCACAATACAGCCGCAAACTACCAGCTGCGCATGATTTTTATGTGGCAATTTGGCAGTAATCACATTAATGCTTTCCTTGCGCGCACTACAAAGAAAACCACAAGTGTTGACAATGATAATGTCGGCATCATCGTCATTATCAATCATCTGACAGCCTGCCCGTTGCAGGTATCCCGCCAAAACCTCACTGTCGGCGCGATTTTTATCGCAACCTAAAGTTGTAATACAAACTTTCTTCGTTGATAAAATCATATTGCATGATAGCGCTTTTTCGCGTATAATTCAACCGATAATCACGTATGGTCCCGTGGTCAAGCGGCTAAGACGACGCCCTCTCACGGCGTAATGATGGGTTCGATTCCCATCGGGACTACCACAAAAACAAAAGGCACAAAACATTGTGCCTTTTATTTTGCGTTCTGATTACTGTATTATTTTAATCAGCCATTAATTTCGGTAATTGAACCGTCTTTAGCAACGTGATAAACTCTGCCATTACTCGTGTACAAAGTTAAATTCGTACAACCCTCAAATACATTTTCACCAAAGACTATATTTTCCCAATCACCATTATAATAAGCAAAATGGATTTCACGCAAATTGGTACAATTTTTGAACGCGTGGTCACCGATGTTTTTAATAAACGGTAAATCAATGCGTGTCATGGTGTTATTTTCAAAACCATTAGCTGCAATAGCAATAACATCATGTGCTGAATATGTTAAATTCATCGGTTCATCCGGATTGGTTGGTACACCAGCATAAACCGTTGCCGGAACTGTTACCGTTTCCCCAACATTAACACCATGGGCAGAAATTACAAAACCACCATTAATAGTCGTACCAT
>JAFZUF010000060.1 GCA_017618475.1 Clostridia bacterium | reverse complement strand
GGATAAACGTACGGCGCAATTGTTATCTGCGCTGGATACCGACATTCGTGCAGATAGTTATAAAAAAGTTGCGTCCTATCGCAGCAAGGTATACAATTAAGGCATTAGGGGGGCTTGGATCAATGATAAATGGGGATATAATTGGTCCAAGCGAACTTAATTTTAAGCACGTACCGGTCTTGTTACATGAATGTTTGGACGCGCTTAATTTGAAAAAAAATATGGTTGTGGTTGATGCCACATTGGGTGGTGCCGGTCACAGTCGAGAAATTGTAAAAAAAATAGGCGGTGGTACCTTGGTCGGTTTAGATCGAGATACTGCCGCTTTGCAATTTAGCGCCAATGTTTTGGCAACCGCACCGAATGTTGAAATTCGTTTAGTGAAATGTAATTTTTGTGACATTGCGGATGTTTTGCCAAGTTTAGGTATTACTGGGGTTGATGCCATTTTAGCCGATTTTGGTGTTTCGTCTTATCAAATTGATACGCCGGAGCGCGGATTTTCTTACACCCAAGATGCGCCGTTAGATATGCGCATGGATACTGATGCGACCAAAACGGCGGACACGGTGGTGAACAGTTATCCGGAAGGCCGTTTGGCGGACGTGATTTGGGAGTACGGTGAAGAGCGTTATGCCCGACGAATAGCGGCGGCGATTGTGGCGGCACGCCCAATTCGCAGTACAGGACATTTGGTGGATGTGATTAAAAATGCGGTGCCGACGGGGTATGGTAAAACAGGTGGACATCCGGCAAAACGCACGTTCCAAGCAATTCGGATTGAAGTTAATCAGGAATTGGAAAGTATCCAAAAATTCTTGGACGGCGCGATTAAAATGCTCAAACCGAATGGTCGTTTGGCGGTAATTAGTTTTCACAGTTTGGAAGATCGTATTGTTAAGCAAACTTTTAAGCGCGAAGCTACGGATTGTTTGTGTCCGCCCAAGATTCCACAGTGTATTTGTGGGCATCATGCCAGTGTAAAATTGTTGACAAAGAAGCCAATTTGTCCGACAATAGAAGAGTTGAAATCCAATCCGCGCAGTGCCTCCGCAAAACTGCGTGTGATTTGTAAGTTATAGGAGGGTGATGGCAACAGCAGTTGAAAGTCCCGGGATTGTATCTGCTAAGGAAGAGGCAGCTGCAATTTTGTTTGCTCGTGATACGCAAGCACCGGTTATGACTGCGCCTGCACCTGAGACAATTGTAACAACTGCCCATGAAAAACCTGCGCAACCGGTTTTTGCGCATTATTATGAACCTGAAACAATCGTAACACATAAGAAAGCGGTGGATATTTCCGAATTACGTCCCTATCCCAATTTTGATGAAACAACTGTTGCAGAGGATGCTAAAGTTTTGCGTACCTATATCGATAGCAGTGAATATCTAACTTCACCGGTTGAATCAACCACAATGACAGTGGAAGCGCCAACCACAACGGTAGCCGAAGCACCAAAAACCACAACGGCAGTACGCAGTGTTTTGGATTTGCCATTGGAAGAAGACACTCAGTATGTGGTTAAATTTAAAAAATCAACCATTGTTGCGGCAAGCATTGTGGCATCG
>JAFZUF010000059.1 GCA_017618475.1 Clostridia bacterium | reverse complement strand
GGCGGGTTCTGTAAGATAATGCGTGTAGGCGGGGTTTTCTTTACGGTACCATGTCCGTTGACGTTTAATAAATTGCATGGTTTGATGGTAAAGTTCATCATAATAAGTATCCAAGTTAATTTCGCCGTTTAGGTAGCGCACGTTCAGGCGATATTCCAAACCTAACTTGTATAAAAAGTCATTGGGTACACCGGCAGCCAGCAGTCCGCGTGTTTCCTCAAACATGCCTTGCGCCACGCGTTCGGTGTTGCGCTGTTTAACTTTGGGTGCCAAGATGGTATTCGGCGGAGTTAAGCAAATTTGTAAAACGTTGTAACGTGGTTGGTTGGGGGTTTCACCAAAACCGTAACCTTCTGCTACGGCGCGGGTGTAAAGTCCAGTGCCACCGACCAATATGGGCAGTCTGCCACGTTTAATAATTTGGTCAATTGTGGCGTAGGCATTACGTTGGAAATCACCAACTGAATATAGTGTGTTTTGGGTGGGGTCAACAATGTCCAGACAGTGGTGTGGGACACCTTGCATTTCTTCTTTGGTAATTTTTGCAGAGCCAATATCTAATCCACGATAAACTTGTCGGCTGTCCGCCGAAATAATTTCCGCATTAAACATTTGTGCCAATTCAATTGACAGGGCGGTTTTGCCACTGGCGGTGACACCGCTGATAATTACAATTTTAGGTTTAATTGGTAATTTCATTTTTGCCACGCCCAACCAAAACAAACGTAATAGACAAATTTTTGCCAAAGGTAGTTAGGCATTTTGGTATCCTTATCTAAGATATCAACACAAACACTGTAATAATTAGCTGTCGGCAAGGGACCGAACGCGGTTGAATCCCAACTTTTACTGTAGCCCGCAACACCATCCAAACTGCCGCGGTTATCCCCCATTAAGAAATAATAATTGGTGGGTACGGTCAATACTTTGGTACTGGGCACACCATAGCCATCCGCCACTGTATCGTTATTGTCGGATAATAACGATGTACAATCTGTCGAAACCCAATCGGTTAAATCATTGTTACCAATATTTTCATTTAAAATATTCCATAATTGAATAAAGTTTGGCGCGTTGTGGGCCGCGACTAAATTATCTAAATAGCTTTCGTCTAATTTTTCACCATTCAAATAAATGTAATATTCACCATTGTAATAACGCATGCTGATTCGGTCGCCACCGACAGCAATTAAACGTTTTACAATGTAACGGAAATTACCCATGCTGTCAGATTCGGTGTAAATTGTATTTTTGATATCTTTCAACTTTTCGGCAGCATCTTGTTGCGTAAAGTATGGATTACCACGACGTGTACGTAAGTGTGCCAGCGCTGCGGTGTCACCCCCAGCAGCTTGAACATAGTCAAGGTAATTAGAATTTTCTAAATAAAGTTTCATGACGACAATATCACCATGATGTGGTTTACCAACAATACAAGTCATTGCGGTGTTGGTATTTTGGTTAGGAATAGGATTTAAAGTGGTCATCATGGAAGAGCCGATTACCGGACACATTTGGAAAAGCAAACAAAACACAACGATTAACACGGAAACAGCAGATACAATGGTCGAGCAGGTGACGGTGGTACGTGCCAAAATTTGATGACCGTGGGATTGCTGTTGCAAACCTTTACCGTTGGTTGCGGCCATATATTCTTGCCCGACGAATTTCTTTGCCATTGTTTTCATTATTATCGTGTTTGTGATTTTTGTCAATATTTTAACTATGTTCTACTTTTGGATTTATTTATCAGCGTGTTTATCATTGTTGATTTTTGCACTCTGATTTGAGTTTTGTCATCGGTGAAGTCTTTAATTTCTTTGGGCATATTTGCTTTTAAGATTTCCAACAATCCGCTGCAATGAAAAGAGTAATAGGTATTATGGGCAAAAATCAAATGGTCCAATAATTTTATTCCAAGATTTTGGAATGTAATTACTAAACGACGGGTCAGTTGCATATCGTTAACAGACGGTAGCGGGTTTTCGTTTAAATGGTTATGTGCCAAGACCACTTGGGCAGTTTTGGTAGCGGTAATCACGGCAATGATTTCACGAATATTGACGTGTACCATATCCAGTTCGTGGTTGGTTATCGTGTGAATTTTAATAATATTGCCAGCATTATCCAAACATGCCACTAAAAATCGTTCTTCTGCATAAGAATTCATTAAGGGTTGTAATTCATCCACAGCATCATCCGGTGTAATAATCTTACTATGTTCCGCACGATGTTTGGCAAGATAAGTGGTCATCGCTTGTAAGAAATGCAGGAAAGCGGCGGCCTGTTCGCCAATGCCGTATACCTTGGCAAGTTCACTGGGGTTGGCATTAACAACGGCATTTAAATTACCAAAATGATTGATAAGGCTGTGTGCCGCCGGATTTGTATCCACGCGCGGAACACAAAAGCCCAAGGCAAACTCTAGGACTTCGCATTCGTTAAAATGTTCTAAACCATCAGCACGAAAACGGTCACGCAATTTTTGACGGCGACCAGCATGAATTTGATTTTGTAACTTTTCCTTGGTATCTGCCATTGTTAACCTTAATTATCACCTTTGGTCAATGCCGTATTCACCGTTGGTGTACGCTTCTTCTTTTTCTAAACCATCTAGTTGGCGTTGCATTTCCGCATTTTGGTCTTGCAGTCTTTTTATTTCGGTGTGGTAGTGGGCAATAAAGCCAAATTGAATTAACAAGGTGACCACTAAAAAAACAAATACAGCAGTCGTAATAACGGCAATTAAACGGATTCGTTTAATTAAGTCTTCTTTTTGCATGATAAATAATCATAACACTGTGTGCCATTTTTTGCCAAATAAAAACATAAACATAATTATGACATGGTACACGGCGGTGTTTTTGGGCTTAGTGCAAGGATTGGCGGAATTCTTACCAATTTCATCCAGTGGACATTTGTTATTGTTTGAAAATTTGTTTGGAATTACTGACGGTGGGTTGCTTTTGACATTGATCTTACACTTGGCAACTTTGTTAGCGGTGGTGGTAGTTTACCGTCATCGTTTGTGGCAAATGGTACGTCATCCGTGGAATAAAGAAACCTTGCGTTTGGGTTTAGCCACGGTGATTACTTGTGTGATAGTGGTGCTATTTCATGATGTGATTGACCGCTTATTTACTGTGGCAGCATTGCCATACGCGTTTTTGTGTGCGGGTATTTACTTATTGGTGCCAGCCGTGATGAATTGCTACCGTCGTCACCAAATTGTAACCAAGACTGTCGGTGCGGCGCGTCCGTGGTGGCAAGCCGCGGCCATGGGTTTGGCGCAAGGCGTAGCAGTAGTACCTGGTTTATCACGCAGTGGCTTAACCATTACCACGGGACGGTTGAGTGGTATGAGCGGGGCGGAGTCTACCGACTTTTCGTTTTTAATGTCAATACCAATTATTTTGGCATCCTTGGTTTATGAATTATGCCGTGGCGGTAGCGTGGGCAACTTGGGTATCGGCAGTATCTTGCTTGCTTTTGTGACCGCATTTTTGGCGGGTATTGTGGCAATTAAAATCATGTTAGAAATTACTCGCAAAATTGATTTGCGATGGTTTGCATTATATTTACTGTTATTGGGTGCCGGGTTATTAATCGGCAGTTGGTTTTAAAGTTGGCGTGCAAAATCCGTTTGAGCGACTTCGTTAATGTTGCGTTTGACTGGTTTCATCGTTGTTCCGATGGCGGGAGTTTTTTCTACGGGTTTTTCGTAAGAGTTTTCCATAAAACGTGCGTTTGGTTTTAAGTGTTTTAACAAATCTTTAATTGAAGCCTTGCCGGTGTGTTTGGTTAACCATTCAGCGGAGAAACGTTTAGCAATTTCATCAGCTGATAAACCAGTGGTTAATGCCAAAATTTGCCAATTCAACATGGCATAACCTAAATATTCAACCATCTGTTGTTGACGTTCGGTGTTATAGGCGTGTTGACTGAAGTTAACACCATAGGCGATATCGGCAATGTCGCCAGCACTTTTGTTTAAGCCTAAACTTGCCATCAATAAGGCAGCCTTGGTTGGAATTTTTTCTTCCGTTAAAAATTTTTCGGCAATTTCTTTAATTTGATTATTCATTTACATTCTCCTTTGCGGGTGATTTTTCTAATTCAATGCCAAAACAAAATGGTGCGTAAACTTCTTTGCCTGGCAAATTTGCAGTTTGCATTTTGGCCACAAATTTTTTGCGGTTGTATTTGACGTCCACGCGGTAGATATCATAATTATCACCATCGCCATATTTATTAACAACGTCAAATAATGTGTAAAAGGTCGTGTCGGTTTTAACACAACCGGAACTGCCTTGTAGAACGTACGAGTGTTTTTCTTCATCAATTAAGATTTTGCGTTTGTGTAAATGACCAAAGAAAACTACATCGCAGTTTTGGTGTTTAAAGTATTTATGCAAATCTTTTTCGGTAAATTCTAATTGTGTATCAATAACTTTATTGTGCTCATCGTGGCAGTAGTGTGTAAACAAAACATTTGTACCTTTGTAATTAATTTTAATTTCTAATGGCATTTGTGAAATAAATGCTAAATCTTCGCGGCTCAATGTGGCAAAGGTTGCTTCAATTAAAGCTTTGTCCGCGAATGTTAATGCTGTTGCGGATTCGTCATATTTAGTTACACGTTGTTCGTGGTTACCCAGTACGCAATGAACTTTGTGTTTTTTTAACAAGCGTAAACAAGCGGC
>JAFZUF010000058.1 GCA_017618475.1 Clostridia bacterium | reverse complement strand
TGCTTGACGACTGCTATCTAATTCACTAAAAACGTCATCAAGTAAAAGGATTGGTCGTTCGCCAGTTAGGTCGGTAAATAAATCGAGTTCCGCTAATTTAATTGATAATGCCACGGTACGTTGTTGACCTTGACTACCATAAATGCGTACATCTTTACCGTTAATTAAAATGGCGATGTCGTCGCGGTGTGGACCAACTGTGGTAGTGCGTAAACGTAAATCGTGTTCATGCGCGGCGGTAAGTTCACGCGCTAAATCCGTGCAAGTTTCGTAAGTTAATTGAATGTCTTCTTGCCCGCCGGTTAGTTCTTGATGTTTGGCGACAACGTAAGGTGTTAACTTTTGCATAAATGCCTGTCGTTTTGCGATAATAATTTTACCTTGTGTAATTAACTGATCATCCCAAATGGTAAGTTCGCGCAGGTCACTGTTGTTTTTGAGATAGGCATTACGCTGTTGTAAAATTTTGTTGTAGCGGGTGAGTGCGTAAAAATAACTTTTGTCAATTTGCGAAATATCGATATTCATAAAACGCCGACGATCGGCAGGAGCTTCTTTTACTAATTTCAATTCGTCGGGCGAAAAGAAAATACAATTAATTTGTCCCATTAATTCGGCTACTTTGGCGATGGGGACACGGTTAATCGCAATCGATTTTTTTAATCCTAAACCCAGTTGAATCGCAATATCTACTGAACCGAATCGTTTTTGTGCAGTCACCTGTACCAATGCTCGTTCTTTGCCAAATTGAACCATTTCGCTGTCACGACTGGTGCGCCAACCGCGACCAACGCAAGATAAATAAATGGCTTCCAATAAATTGGTTTTGCCTTGTGCGTTCGGACCTACCAAAACATTAACCCCATTACTAAGTTGTAATGTGGTGTGTGTGTGATTCCGAAAATTATCAACAGTTAATTGACTAATCCGCATTATTTATATGATACAAAATAAAACACCGTAAGGTCAATGAACTTTGAAAGGTAAAATGTGTTTATCTTGACATATTATTGAAAAATTGTGTACACTAAACCATGTCAAAAAAATCGATATATTTAACGTTAAGTGTGATTTTGGTTTTAATTGTTGCATCTATTACGATTGTTTTTTCGGTTAGTCCGGTGGTTAATGCGGATGTAAACCAAGGATTATTGTTAAATAAAGCATCATATTTTGAGATTAATGGTGACGGTGTGTTGCACGGATTGTCAACAAATGGCGAAAGAATGGTTGAACAGTATTCCAGATACAGTGTGGAAATTCCGAGCAATGTTACTTATATTGACCATAATGCGTTTTCAAATGATATACGTTTAGTTTCGGTTACAATTCCTTCCGGTGTAGAATTTATTGGCAATAGTGCATTTGAAGGTTGCAGTAAATTATCGCAATGCATTATACCTAATAATAGTAGTATTACCACAATCGGTTCGCGGGCGTTTTATAATTGCACAAGTTTAAATTCAATTAATATTCCTTTTAGATTGACTTCTATTAAAACTGAGACATTTAAAGGATGCACAAGTTTGTCATATTGTTTAATTCCAGATCGTGTCGAAGATATC
>JAFZUF010000057.1 GCA_017618475.1 Clostridia bacterium | reverse complement strand
CTTTACTTAATGCATCGCGTGTTGCACCATATTTTGACCCAAAGGATGTTGTGATTTATTTACAGGGTTCTTATGCTTGTAAGTCTAATACTCAATTTCAGTCTAAAATGGAAATGATTGTTGAGATTACTAAAACTCGTGAATATGATTACGACACAATGACGCGTCATGATATGAAAATGCGCGATAATTTCTTTATTGATTTTGAACACTATTTTGATGTTAAGCGTTTTAAAGATGTCTTAGCAAATGAGATTGCAAGACTTATACATGTTAAACTTAATATTGGTACAACAACTATATTAGTGCCAGCTTTCGGTAGTTTAAAACATGCAATTGATATTTTCCCATGTTTTAAATATAAATATTTTCGTCCAGAAGGTGGCAGTATTCGTGCAAAGTTGGTTTATGATGAACACCTGGAAGAACATTTTTTAATGTTTACAAATTTGCATGCGGTTAATGGTAATTTAAAAGATACAATGACCCAAGGTAATTTTAAGCGAATTGTTCGTTTAGTGAAAAATGCGGTTGCAATTAGTGCACGAGAAGACGGAATCATTCACACTGTCCGTGGTTATTATATTGAATGTCTACTGTACAATGTTCCTAACGAAATGTATTTTACTGGAGATGGTAAATTGTCATCGGTTTTCTTGAAAGTTATTAACTGGTTGAATTTTGCTAATCTTGATGATTTTGTTTGTGAAAATCAAATATGGTCGCTATGGGGCAATGCTGATGGTTTCTGGAACCAAAGTTCTGCGCGCCAATTTGTTAATGACTTAATTGAATTCTATGAAGCATTCCCGGAAAAGCGTACCGAAATTATTAAAAAAGAAAATTAAACATGATTGCAAAAATTATTGATGCTTATACCATTTGTGTTGAAGATTTAAGTCAGTTTGACCCGTATGCAATTTTACACAGTGGGCAGGTTTTTCGCTATTGGCAAACCGAGGATGGATGGTTGGTAATATCAGCGTGCCATTGGGCAAGAATCAAAACTGGTATTAAATCATTAATTATTCAATGCGATGATGCGGAATATTTTTATCACTATTTCGATTTAAGTACCGATTACCAAAATATTAAAAATGAATTGACTGCAATAAAGTTGCAAAAAGCTTTGCAATGCGGTGGCGGTATCCGGATTTTACACGGTAATTTTAATGAAACAGTCTTATCGTTTATTATTTCAGCCAATAATAATATTAAACGCTTTACCAAGACAATTAATCAACTTTGCGAGGAATATGGTCGCACGACTCAATGTGGATTCCATGCATTTCCCGACATTGTTGAATGTACATCAATTAACGAACAAGATTTCAAACGCTTAGGTTGTGGCTATCGTGCATCTTATTTAGTTAAAGCAGTACAGCAATTAAACAAACTTAATTATGAACAACTAAAAAAGTTACCTAATGAAGAGTTGCGTCGTGAACTTTTAAAAATTTGCGGTGTTGGCCCCAAGGTGGCGGCGTGCATTATGCTTTTTGCTTTCCACCGATTAAACGTCGCGCCGGTTGATACATGGATCAAAAAAGCGATTGCACAATTAAACCCGACCGAAAAAGAGAATATTTTGCACGGTCAATACGCCGGTGTTGCTCAACAATATATTTTTTATTATTTGCAACATTTGCGCAGAGAAGTGCTTTAAACACATAAAAAAAGACCAACAAATGTTAGTCTTTAAATTAAGTGGTGGAAGGGGATGGATTCGAACCATCGAAGTCGTGAGACGACGGATTTACAGTCCGTAGCATTTGACCGCTCTGCAACCCTTCCGAATAATCAAATATAACATAAACTATTAATGACCGCAAGTATTTATTATGCATTGAAATTATTAATAAAACATTTGTTAAATTGACTAAACAATTTAATGTGGGTAAAATAAACGATATGGGTTTGCCATTAGCTATTTTAATTTTTATTGTTGGCATGGTTTTAATTATCAAAGGCGGTGATTGGTTTGTTGACAGCGCAACTTGGATTGCACGTGCCGCAAAAATTCCGTCCTTTATTATTGGCGCTACCATTGTCGGGTTAGCGACTTCTTTACCTGAAGTCATTGTTTCGATTGTTGCCAGTATTCAGAGCAAGAACGATATGGCTGTTGGTAATGCGGTG
>JAFZUF010000056.1 GCA_017618475.1 Clostridia bacterium | reverse complement strand
TGTTTCCTTAGCGCACTGCACCAAAATTGAATTTAACGGCAAACCTGACTTGGAAATTTTACGTGACCTGTACCATTACCAAGACTTGCGCGGCAACACCAAAGTCAATGACAATACCACCATTAACGAAATTTTAAAAAACGCTTAAAAATCTTGGTTATTATTATCAATAATTTTGGGAGTGCATAAATTCAAAACACCACTAGCAATCATAATTACACTAGGAAAAACCGCGTTGGTAAAGTCCAACAAGAACCAACGCCAAATGGTAATCAACAACAGACCGGTAAACACCATTTGATATAAAATAAACAAACGGTCAGCCTTCCAAACCTGTTTAGCCTGTACTCGTAAAATCATATTACCAACATAATAAATGATGAAACTGAAGCCCAACATTAACAAAATTGGAAATAATAAGTTATACCACGGATTTTCCGCTGAACCCAAAGGTGCACTTGCGTCTAAACCCAAATCGCGTTTGAACGCGGCAGAATTCATAAATAAATACAAACAACAAGCAAACAACAAGCCCAATGCGGAAATAATTTTCATAATCACAATGGCCTTGTTCGAAATGCGACGTTTTGCCATATTAAAAGGATACCTCAATTAACGAATTATGTACAGTAGAATAAATGTACGCATGCACTGTATATTCGGGAATCGCTTGCGCGTACAACCGTAATTGTTCGCGATACTTAGCCACTAATTGTTCGGGCGAAGCCCTTGTCGTTTTGTAATCTACGATGATGGCATCCTTGTCCTTAACCGCCAACAAATCCATAATTCCTTGCACGATACCATTATTCTGCATGTACAAGAACGGCAATTCACGGTAAACGTTGTATCCCGCCACTAAATCACGCACCGCGTCGGGCAATTCGCCATATTGCACTTGACGGTGGAACGCGGTTCCAAATTCTTTGCCCCCTTCTCCCTTGAACTTAACCGGCGCAACATAATCATAGAACTCTGTTTCGGCGGCGGTCGCTAACGCGGTAACACTTTGTTTGACGTAAACATCCGGTTGCCCAACATGAGGACATAATGTAATTGGAGCTTGTGTTAAAACATTACCGCGTTCTTGTTTCGCAGTTAAGGATAAATCTTTGTATTCGGTTACCGCCAATGGATTGTTAATACTGATTAAATCCAACATCGAATTGGGACGAATTAAATGCTCATTTTTGCGCCAACTGCCGATGATGGTCATGCGCTTTTCGGCACGGGTTAACGCTACGTACAACAAACGAATCTTCTCTTGCAAAGAAAGTGCAGCTTGGTATTTCAAAATACCCGCTTGCAATACCGGATTTTTTAGCACAAAATTTTCGGTATCGACCGATGCCACACAAATCCCCAACTTTTTATCAATCGTCATCTTAATGCCATCACGGTGTTGTTTTGACCAAGCGGTGCCCATGTTAAACAAAATCACCATGGGGAACTCCAACCCTTTGGAATGGTGAATAGTCATTAACTTAACCGCATTTTTAGTGTAGGTGCCAACATTGATTTTAATTTTTACTAATTGGTGTTCAACTAAATAAAGATAACGTGCTACGGTATCAAAATCACGCACGCCACGAATCGCACCCAAGAAAGCATTAACCACCGGTAATTCCAACATACCAAACTCGGTCACCGCTTGGGTTAACACTTCACAAGTGGCGGCATCACGTCCAATTTGACGATATTTGGTTAAAACCGCATCGCAACGGTCAATTTTTTGTTGTAACTTGCTGTCAATTTTACCCAAACGAATGCGTGCCAAATCATCATTCGTGCAATCAAATAAATATTGCAAAACCAAATAGCGTGTCATTTCATTGGTTGGATTCATCGCCGCGAACAAGAAATGATTTAACAAAACAATTTCGGGTTCGGTTAACGCATCGGTATCACGGTCAATCACGCTGGCAATTCCACGTTCCGCCAAATACTTTTGCAAACGTTCAAAATGCGTGCCGGTTTCCGACAATACAGTAATATCTTGTAACCCATTTTTCATAGTGCCCTGCGCTTGCACAATTTGTTGGTAAACCAATTCCATTTGGGCATCCATGTCGACACCGGTAGCAATTTGTACGGTTTTTTGCATCGCATCAAAATCCGGCTGACCAATTTCAATAAATTGGTGCTGTGTCATATAATTAGTAATCAATGGTTGCATGACAAAATTAACAAAATGCAGAATTGAATTTGTACTGCGGAAATTTTCACCTAACAATAGAACCGGAATTAAATTACCATCTTGATCTTTCAGTTCATCAAAGATTTCGGGCTCGCAATCACGGAAACCATAAATGCTTTGCTTAACGTCACCCACTATGCAAAAGAACTTATCATCGCCACGCAAAAGATTAATAATCTTAAATTGCACTGGGTTAGTATCTTGCCCTTCGTCAACAAAAATATATTTGAATTGTGCGCGAATTGCCGTCATTGCTTCGGCATTAGCCAACACCTTCAGCGCGTATTTTTCCAAATCATTAAAATCTAACTTTTTATATTCGCCCTTTTTGGCTTGGTACGCGTCATCGAAATATTGTACCAATTGCAGCAACTGTTCCACCACCGCACGATCGGTTTGAATATCGGTTTGAATTTGTGCCACCGGATACGCAAACTGCTTAGTTAAAGTTTTACACAGATTACGGAAATTTTCGCACAGTTTTTTCAAAGTATCCGGTACTTCGCCCTTTTTCGCCCGTGGAAAATTGAAAGTCAAACCTTGAAAATCTGCATAAGTTTTCGCCGCCAAAATTTGGTTTGTCACTGCTACATAGTTGGCAAAATAAGTGGAATTGCCACCTTCGTTAATAAAATAACTTCGGTACTGTGCGGCTGTATAATGATAATCATCAATCAACGCTTGAATTGCCAAATTTTTGTTGACGTCGGGTTCATATGCCACCAAGGCCACGTCGTGCAACCATGCCGTTCGGTCTTCGCGTGTCACCAAGAAATTATGAATAGCAAAAACCGCCTGCCGTAAATCGTCCAACTTGCGTTTGACCGCAAACAAATCCACCGCCGCCGCAACTTCTTGATAATGGTCTAATACTACTTGCTCAAAAATTGTCGACATCATCTTGGTGCTTTCAATTTCGTCCATTACCGCAAAACTTGGGCTGACTTCGGCAACCGTAAACCATGCACGAACAATGCTGGCACAGAAACTGTGGAACGTACCAATCGTTGCCGCTTGCAATTCCACCGGCGTAACCAAATCTTGCAATTGTTTTTTTAACTTTTGACGCATATCTTGTGCCGAGGCTTCGGTAAAAGTCAAAACTAATAATTCATCTAAACGACAACTGCGGTTTTTGATGATTTGCGCAATACGTTGCATAATCGTAAAAGTTTTACCACTACCCGCGTTAGCCGATACCTTAATTTTTGTTTCCGCCGTATCAATCACGGCTTGTTGTTGTGGCGTTGGTTTTTTTTCTTGAGTTTGATTGGACTTATTCATGATCAATCTCCTTCATGTCGTTAAAGATTTTGAAACTGATACGCACGCCACTATCTTCGTCATCATCGTCATCGTTGTCATTGTCCGTTTCTGCTTGGACTTGTTTTAAGCGTTTTTGTTCTTGTTCCCAACGTGAATTAACTTCGGCTTGCGGACACAAAGTTTTCAACGGACAATATTGGCACGTGCTTTTTTCCACCGCTTGCGGCGTGACGTTTCCCGCTAAGATTTTTTCCACCGCCGTAGCAACCAATTGATCAGCATACCAACACATGTTTGCCACCGTGCCTTCGTCAAGATAATATCGCGCTTTGGGTTTCAACAACGCCGGCGGAAATAAGCCAACTAAGTCTTGATTCACAAAACCTTTAATCGTGAATTGCTTTTCGTCGACCGCATAACCACTGCTTAACGGCAAATACGCTGCCCCCGCTATTCGCACATTATCTTGCGCGTGGCGTTTCAAAGCCGGGATTAAGGCACTGCTGTAAACCGGCAACTGCAATTTATTGCCCAAATAAATATTACGCGCCACACTGCCACTGACATTGCCGGTCTTGAAATCCAAGACCATGAACGCGCGCGAGTTAGCGTCTAAATTTGTGACGTCCAATCGGTCAACCCGCCCGACTAATTTCAAGCCATGTTGCAACGGACGTTCCACGTCGGCTTCCATTTGTGGTGCAGCCTTAAATTGACCGGTCGCAAAGATTTTTTCCAACTGTAATAAAATGAACCGCATTTCTTTCGCCAAATTTTTGGTTAAAGGCGGATAATCAAAATCAAGTTCCTTAATCCCCACCGCAATCGCTTGGTTTAAATCATGATACTTAAAGAAATTTTCAATCGCCGCATGAATGGCCGAACCAACCGTATTGGCTTGTAATTCGTGCAAAGGACGTGGTCGCAAACGCAAACCGTTTTGTACAAAATTTAAGCGCGGACAATCATAATATTTTTCAATTAACGTTGTTTTCACTTTGTTGTCGGGGAAAAATAATCCTTGTCCAACCGTAATCGGTGTTTGGTAAAATTGTGCATTCTTTTCTTCCGGCCAAAGGAAACTGATGTACGGTTGGTAATCTACCGCGACAAATTCATCATCATCACAAGTACCCGATAAAGTTAAATTCACACTTGACACCGTCTTCAATAATTCCGCATGACGGAAATTGCGTTCACGTTGCAAACTTGGTGTTGGTGTAATTTGTGTGCCAACTAACTCGGCTTCTTGCAAAATATCATCATCATTTTGACCTTGCGGAAAATTATCCAACGTACAGTTCGCAATAAACAAATGTTTTACCCGCGTTGGCACCAAATCGTTAACCGGCGCAATTAAAACGCGGTCAATGTATTGCGGAATATTGGAAACCTTGGTCGCACTGCACAAAGTCCAAAATAGATTAATCAATTCGCGTAAATTAAACGGTTGCGTGTAATCCGCGATAATTTGGTCGAGGATCTTTTGCAATTTTTCGTTGGTCGTAAATTGCTTTAATTGTTCGCACAAAGTTTTGGCATCTTTCGTGGCGGACAATTTTTTAATTTCGGGAACCATACCGGCACGCAAACCAGCTTTAATAATTTTATTTTCCAAATCAAAAGCCGTTGCATCATCAATCCCGCTGTACTGATTAAACAATACCGCCACAGTATTTTCGGTATCGTCATTTGCTAATAACTCTAACAGGTCGCGCAAATATTTGGCTTCGGGTAAAGTGCTTAATTTCGTACCCACGTCCAAGTTGACCGGTAATTGATATTTTTCCGCCACCACTTGCCACACCGGTGCCAAAGTATCGAACTCAGTTAACAACACCACAATATCTTCGGGTGACACCCCTTGTGCTAACAAACTAACAATCTTTTCCACAATAATGGTCGCTTCCCCACGTTCCGTTTCTTGTCGGATTTTTACCACTTGTGGCGTAAAAGGTTGGGCTTGGATTTGGTAATGCGGATAAGCCGCTAATTGGTTACTGAATTCGACTTCACTGGCGGCAATACTTACTTGCTTAGCGGTACGGCACAACGCGGATAAAACTTGCAAACGCGCCGGCGACAAACTGGCAAACCCGCAAACAAAAATACTTGCACTTTGCACCAACGAACTTTCCGACGCATGCGCCAATAAATATTCCAGCATACCCGACGTATCGGTACGTGCACCCAAAATCCGGCAATAGGCTTGATAAATTAAATTTATGTCATGATATTTCTTTTTTGCCACCGCGGTTTTGGCAATACCTTCCAAACTGGCAAAATCAACACAGGAACTGCGCATTTGATTAATGGTATTAAACATTTTTTCGGCAAAATCGTAATGCCCCGCGCTGGTCTTGAACCAAGTCAATTCTCCTTGCACTTCACGAATAGCCGTCCATAAATTCAAAACCGCACTAGTTTTATCCAAAATTTCAACTGGTGCTTTATCGTGGTTCAATTCTTCCGACACTAAACGATACAACATGGAAAAAGTCACTACCCGCAAATTCAACAAATTTGGTCGTTGTTTTAATAAAAAGCGTTCCGCTTGCAAAGTAAAACGGTCAGGCACCAAGACTAACACCGGCGTCAAGATTGGTTGCGCCGCCGCTTGCTTTAAAACGTGTTCATTGGTTAACACAAAATTATCGCCTTGGTAGACAGTTACTTTCACATTGAAACTATAACATTTTTCCCGCAAACCCGCAAACCATTGCCAATCCGCTAAGAAACTATTTGCCCCAGCACTCCAATCTCATTAAACTGTTAATTAAGATGACAAAAAACAAAGTTGAATTATTGGCACCCGCCGGCGACATGCAGCGCGCCATCATTGCCATGGACTACGGCGCCGATGCTATTTACTTAGGTGGTAAAGATTTCAGTTTGCGCGCCCACGCCATTAATTTTACCGACGATGAAATCCGTCAAATCGTGCACGAAGCCCACGCACGCAACAAAAAAGTTTATGTTACGGTCAACATTATTCCCCGCAATGATGATTTCCCGCAAATTATGGATTACGCTAAACGTTTACAAACTTTGCAAGTTGATGGTGTCATTGTGGCGGATTTAGGCGTGATTAAAGTTTTCCGCGACAATACCACTTTACCAATTCACGTTTCCACCCAAGCCAATATCACTAACCGCGAAACCGCTTTGGAGTTTGTGCGTCTTGGCGCCACACGTTTAGTGTTAGCCCGCGAATTAAGTATTGGCGAAATTAAAACCATTTGCCAGGCGGTGCAAGGTCAAGCCGAAATCGAAGTCTTTGTCCACGGTGCCATGTGTGTTTCTTACAGTGGACGTTGTCTGCTTTCTAATTACATGACCGGACGCGCCAGTAACCGTGGCGATTGTGCCCACGCATGTCGTTATCATTACGTATTACAAGAAGCCAAACGCCCGAATGAATATTGGCCAATTGAAGAAGACGAACACGGCGCTTATATTTTAAACAGCCGTGATTTGTGCTTAATTAACCATTTACCAGAACTGATTACTGCCGGTGTAACCAGTTTAAAAATCGAAGGTCGCGTGAAAAGTGCATATTACGTTGCCGGCGTGGTGCATGCTTACCGCCAAGCATTGGACGGCGTTAAACGTGACTATTTGCACGAATTGGATAAAATTTCGCACCGCCCCTACACTTTAGGTTTTACATTCGGTGATGAAAACAAGCAATATTACCCCGCGGCACGCGAACAACAAACTTATGAATTTGTCGGTTTAGTCAATGGTGCGGATACTATGATTTTAAAAAACAAAATCAATCCGGGCGATACTTTGGAAATTTTATCGCCTAACGCCGCAACCGACGGACAAACTTTTATTTGGCAAGGTGACATGCAAAACCAACCCGAAACCACTGTCACAATTGTGGGTTGCCCCTACAAATTACAACTTAACGATATATTAAGGCGTCCAAAGCCGCCGGCACCGTCATCTGACCAGATTTAATCTGATATTCCAATTCCAAAATCCGGGTGTAACAATTTTTTACAGCCATAGGATTGGCGCCATAATCACGTCGGCTGTATTTAATGGCGTACGGCGAACAACCGAGCATTTTACCCAAAACATTAATATCGGCGGAACTGGCGGTCGCATAATAAGCACGACGCATTTGGGAAACTAACCCACCAAAAATCAAATATTCGTTGGTGTTACTGCTCATTAGCCACGCCAAAATCTTGGTAGCCGCCGTAACTTGTTGTGCCAAAATTGCCGCACCCAATTCGTAAATTTGATAATCCAAAGTTTTGGTTA
>JAFZUF010000055.1 GCA_017618475.1 Clostridia bacterium | reverse complement strand
GGTAACCAACGCGGCGGGGGCCTGTTCCACAAATTCCAAATGCATTAGTGCATCGGCAATGCTGCACGCCAAATAGTAGCGGTTCAAGTCTTTGGCCAAACCGTATGGCGCCACTAAAACATTAATGCCGGTGACGGATTGTCCCGAAATGGTCAATTCCGCCACGGTGAACAAACCGCACGCCGCCGCAAATTTGGCTTTGGGGCGATAAATACCTTTAATCGTGCGCCATACCAAACCTTGCGTCGTAAATACCGCCAGTCGTGCGTCGTAATCGCCGCTTTTGACAATTCGCACTATGATGCCTAGTTCGACAAATGTTTCACGCATATCATTCCAGTTTAACGCCAATAATAAAAATATGGAACTAAAAGATATGCTATGGAAATTATTTACCGCGACCGGCGAAATTGGATATTATAATCTTTACATTGCGTTAGACGAAAAAAAACGTTAAAATGTCGTTGTGAAACACATTCGCAACTTTTGTATCGTCGCACACATTGACCATGGCAAATCGACCTTGGCCGACCGCTTGTTGGAATTTACCGGCACAGTGGCGAAGCGCGATATGGAAGCCCAGTTGCTTGATAGCATGGATTTGGAACGCGAACGTGGGATTACGATTAAATTAACGCCGACGCGCATGTTGTATACTTATAAGGGCGAAGAGTACGTTTTGAATTTGATTGATACGCCCGGGCATGTCGACTTTACGTATGAAGTCAGTCGTTCTTTGGCGGCGTGTGAAGGTGCGATTTTGATTGTGGACGCGACACAAGGTGTGGAAGCCCAAACCTTGTCGAATGCTTATTTGGCGATTGATAATAATTTGGAAATTTTGCCGGTCATTAATAAAATCGATTTGCCCGCCGCTAACGTGGAAGGTGTGCGCGCGGAAATTGAACAAGTGATTGGGATTCCTGCGGGTTTGGCTCCGGCCATTTCGGCGAAGAATGGTACCAATATCGATCAAGTATTGGAACAAGTGATTGAATTGTTGCCGGCACCGGTTGGTGACGAAAATAAGCCGTTAAAAGCATTATTGTTCGATTGTTATTATAATAATTTCTTGGGCGCGGTGTGTTTAGTGCGTTTGTTTGATGGAACTGTTGAAGTCGGCGACAAAATTAAAATGTTGGCTGCCAATAAAGAATTTGAAGTTACCGAAGTTGGCTATTTTACGCCCAAACAAACACCGTGTGCACAATTAAGCGCGGGCGACGTCGGTTATGTTTGTGCCAGCATTAAAACTGTCAGCGAAATCAAAATTGGCGATACGATTACGTCTGCCGAAAATCCATGCGCGCCATTACCGGGCTACAAGGAAGTTTTGCCGGTGGTGTTTACCGGGATTTATCCCATTGCGGGCGACAAGTATGGCGAATTAAAAGATGCTTTGGAAAAGTTAAAATTGAACGATGCCAGTTTGGAATTTACCAAAGAAACTAGTACAGCCTTGGGCTTTGGTTTTCGGGTCGGGTTCTTGGGATTGTTGCATATGGAAATTATCACGGAACGGTTGGAACGCGAATTCAACTTGGATATTATTACGACCGCGCCCAGTGTGAATTACATTGTGCATACAAACGACGGGCGCACGTTAAATGTGGCTAACCCCAGCAATTTGCCCAAGGCGGTGGAAATTGATTATTACGAAGAACCGATTGTGGCGTTGAAAATGTGGACGCCGCCCGAATACATTGGTGCACTGATGGATTTGGCAACCAATAAGCGTGGTGAGTTTGTCGATATGCAGCATTTGGATAATAACCGCACATTATTAAATTTTAAGATTCCGTTGAACGAAATCGTTTATGATTTCTTTGACCGCATGAAGAGTTGTAGTCATGGTTACGCCAGTTTGGATTACGAAGCGGCGGGCTATCAACGTGCGAATTTGGTTAAAATGGATATTTTGTTGAACGGCAAAATTTGTGATGCGTTGTCGTTGATAGTGCATGAATCGGTAGCATACTCTAAAGGCAAGGCGCTGGCGGAACGCTTGAAAGATATTATTCCCAGACAAATGTTTGAAGTACCAATTCAGGCTGCGATTGGTGGCAAGATTATTGCGCGCGAAACGGTTAAGGCGTTGCGCAAAGACGTGTTGGCAAAATGTTATGGCGGTGACATTACCCGCAAAATGAAATTGTTGGAAAAACAAAGGGCGGGTAAGAAAAAAATGCGCATGCTTGGTAACGTCGAAATCCCCAGTGAAGCCTTTGTGGAGATTTTGAAAATCTAATGAAAAAGCCGTTGTCGCTGTATATCCATATTCCGTTTTGTGAACGTCGTTGCGGCTATTGTGATTTTGTTTCCTGTACCGCGACCCAAAATATTGATGCCTATTTGGAACGTTTGCGTGCTGAAATTTGTGCTTTTGATTTTGGTGCCTATCAAGTGAAAACGATTTATATCGGTGGTGGCACGCCCAGTTTATTAACGCCGGAACAGTTGGCAAGTTTGTTTAATTGCTTACCGACTTGTGCTGGCGAAGTAACGATTGAAGCCAATCCAAATTCGTTGACGCGCGTGAAGTGTGCGGCGTATCGTCGCCTTGGTATTAATCGGTTAAGCATTGGTGTGCAATCATTTGATAATAACACTTTGCGTGATTTAGGACGCTTACATGACGTAAAACAGGCGGTAGATGCAATTAAATTGGCACGCGAGTATTTCGATAATGTTTCGATTGACTTGATTAAAGATATTCCCGGACATACGTTTGTGACGCCGCCCGCAGATATTTTGGCAATAATTCAACACATTTCAATTTATTCATTAACCAAAGATGACCATTGCGTTTTGGATACTGACGAAGCGGTAAATTTGCCGCGTGATTTTGTGCGCTACGAAGTGAGTAATTATGCGCGCCAAGGTTACGAATCAAAACATAATTTGGTTTATTGGACGGGCGGTGAATATATTGGCTTTGGCGCGGGCGCCCATTCGTTATTAAATAACCAACGTTTTTGTAACAGTGGCGATATTATGTCATATCATCGTGAAACACCAATCACGCGTACGCCGGTGGAGATTCGCGAAGAACAAATTATGTTGGGTTTAAGATTAAACAGCGGTGTATCACTCGCTTTATTAAAAAATAAAGACGACGAATTAAAAATGTTAAGTGAACACGGTTTAATCAAAATCACGCCGACACACGTCATCGCGACTGCGGAAGGTTTGAAGGTTCTTAATCAACTTTGGTTGCGTTTAGTTTAATGATAAAATCACAATTTGACATTTTTCCGTAGATTGGTTATTATGTCTTGTTAGCCGTAGGGGGTTAATTTAATGGTAGAATGGCGGTCTCCAAAACCGCTCATAAGGGTTCAATTCCTTTACCCCCTGCCAAATATAACATTACCTATAAATGCATAAGAGTAAATTAAATTTTTGTTACAAGTAGTGAATTTACTTGAAATAATTTAATTATAAATTTACACTATGTGTGATGTTTTTAATCACAAGTAAAT
>JAFZUF010000054.1 GCA_017618475.1 Clostridia bacterium | reverse complement strand
TCATTTATCTAAGGACGAAGTCGCGCGCCGCATTCAAAATGGCGAACCTTATGTTATTCGTGCGAACTTTGGGTTCCAAGATTGGGGCGAACGTATCACTTTTACCGATGCTGTACGTGGCGAAATTGCTTTGCCACCACAAACTAATGACCCAGTCATTTTGAAATCTAACGGCTTACCACCTTATAACTTAGCCCACGTGGTTGATGACACTTTAATGGGTACCGCATTAGTGGTGCGTGGGGAAGAGTGGCTAATTTCGACCGCCGAACACATCCAACTGTGTGATTTATTAGGATTCCCGCGTTTGAATTATGCGCACATGCCCACGATTCATATTGAAGACAATGGCAAAAAGCGTAAGCTTTCCAAACGCAAAGATCCACAAGCCTTGGTCATGAACTTGGTTGATGCTGGTTATCCGCGTGATGCGATTTTTGAATATTTGTTGACCATTTATAACAGTGACTTTGAAATTTGGCGTACCGCCCACCAAAATGACCCATTGACCGATTTCAAATTTAACATCAAAAAAATCAGCACCAACAACCCATTATTCGATTTACCCAAATTAAACGATATCGCCAAAAATGTTTGGGCGCGTTATGACCATGCAACCATGATTAAAGCTTTCAATGCTTGGAACTGGCAAAGTTTACCGGGCATTACCCCCGCGATTAAAATCCGCATTGAAACCATGCTTGGTGTGGAGCGTGGCGGCGAACGCCCGCGTAAAGATTTGGTTAAATTTGAAGATATTCCCGAATTATACAGTTATCTTTGGGATGAAATTACCTTAGATGGCACAACTTTAGACGGTAAATTATTGAAAGCGTATGCCGAAATTTACGATGCCGCCGATGATAAAGACACTTGGTGGCAAAAAGTTAAAAACATGGCACCCGATAAACCGACTTTGCGCAATTTAACCGCTCAAATGCGTTTGGCCGTTACTGGCAAAACCAATACCCCGGATTTATGGGCAATTTGCCAAATTTTGGGCAACGACATTGTTAAGTCGCGTTTAACCCGTTGGTGATTTATGAAAGTTTTCCGTCATAATAATTTAAAAAATCTGGCACAAGTAGTGCAACAGGGTGGCATTATTATTTATCCGACCGATACGATTTGGGGTTTAGGTTGTAATGCACTTGATGAAAAAACTACCACCAAATTAAAAAAATTAAAGGGTAAACCCGCCGATGCTGCATTGATTTGGTTATTACCGTCAATTAAGGCGGTAGAAAAATTTTGTGGATCGATCAATGCGGTTGAATGCAGTTTATTAAAAAAGAAACACACTTCGGTGATTATTCACAATCAAGCCGTACGCGTAGTGAAGAGTGGTTGGCTGAATAAATTTTTAACCGCATGTGCCGTACCCATGGTTGCCACCAGTGCGAACGTTCACGGTCAACCGGTAATTACTTCTTGGCGCCAAGCGGTCAAACTTTTTAACGGTCAAACCGATGCCGTGATTCGCGGGCGCAAAATTTACAAAAATCGCCCCAGCAATTTAGTCAAAGTTGCAATCGAGAACAACCAACCCGTGATTAATGTTTTACGTTCACGTAGCACCGCAAATTCTATCAAATAATCAGATATTCTCAATTTTTTACCGCATATCCATAAATAATGGACATTTTAGCAAGTTATTTACAACACCTGTGCGGCAAAGAAAATGTGAAAACCAACGAACCATTAAGTCGGTGGACAACTTTTCGTGTCGGAGGACCGGCGCGTTATTTTGCTACAGTCGATCATAAAAACACCTTGCTGCGCTTACTGAGTGCCTTGAATTATTTGGAAGCACCGTATTTCATTTTGGGTTTGGGCGCAAATGTCTTGGCCAGTGATCATGGATTTGACGGCGTAGTCATTAAATTGGCTTTTCACCACATTGAACATAACGACACCTTTCTTTATGCCGACGCCGGTGCCAAGTTAGGTGCCGTGGTGAACTATGCCCGCGACCACGAACTGACCGGCTTAGAATGGGCAACCGGCATTCCCGCGACCATCGGTGGTGGCGTTTATATGAATTGCGGCGCGTTTGACCATTGTTTGGCGGATAGTATTGTTATGGTCGATGCGCTAATTGACGGCGAAATTAAAACTTTAACCCGTAATCAATTAAATTTTGGCTACCGACACTCTTTATTTATGGAACAACCCGCCGTAATTTTGGGTGCTTATTTCCGTTTGGAACATGGGCAAAAAGATAAAATTACCGCCCAAATGCAAACAATTATTGAGAAACGTCGTCGTCACCCCCACGAGCCCAGCGCGGGCAGTGTTTTCAAACGTCCCCGTGATAATTTTTACGTGGGCAAGGTGATTGAAGATTTAGGCTTGACGGGTTACCAAGTTGGCGACGCGCAAATCAGTCCAAAGCATTGTAACTTTATTGTGAACACCGGCAACGCCACCGCGAATGATATCTTAAAAATTATTTATCATGTACAAGACTTGGTCGAACAAAAAACCGGTGTTTTGTTGGAAACCGAAATTATTTTTTTAGGAAAAATTGATGAAAACAGTATAAAAAATACATCTGCCAATAATTAAGTATCAAACGAGATTAATTATTAATTATTTGCCAAAATTCGAAATTTTTTTTAAACTGCAATAGTAATTTGGGGGAAATTATGCATACTTACAATTTAATTATTATTGGTTTTATTATTGCAGCTTTTTTTCTTTTGCTGTGGTGGTCTTTTAATACCGTGCGCCGAATTGATTTACAAAAAAATTTTTGTGCAATCTCATTAACCAGTATTGCAAAATTATGGCGCCGCGCAAACTTTGTACCAGAAGATGCCAAAGAACGTGAATCACTTTACTTATATCGCGATTTCTTACAAAAATTTAACGAAAGTGAATGTAAATATCCCATTATGGTCAAAAACGGCGGTGTCCGTTGCATGACCCGTAAAGAATACGATGATTTGTGTGGACAAAAAAATTTTGCGCCAATTTCAATTTTAATCACCATGCTTTCTGCCTTTATTGCGATTAACGCCATCGCGATTAATATTATGATTACCAAAACAATTTTTGTTGGTATCGGTTTGGCTTGCATTTTACCGGTTTTGCAATTTTTTATGGCATTATTTATCGCACGTTTTAACAAGGATAAAAACAATTATCGTAATGGTATTTTTATGGCTTTAAAAGAAAACAGTGTGGCTTTCTTAAGTATTACCAAACCATTCATTATTATTGATGCTTATCCTGAAATTTTTGGTAAAGAAAAAAAATCATTATACACAACAATTGGCACTTTAACGGAAGAACAAATTACCGCTACACGTGATTTTGTCATTCGCCAAAAAGAAGCTGAAACAAAAGTTGTTTTAAACAACGTCAATAACGATATTGAAATCAAACGTTTGACCGAACAAACTAACACGAAACCGGCTCCAGTAGTTACCGATAATGAAACTCAAAATACAATGGCAGAAAATACCACCAAAGAATCTGCCACCCAATTAACAAATAGCGAAAAAATCAATTTAATCCAAAAATTGGTAGATGATAATTTAGAAACAGAAATTAAACGTGCGGTTGAACAAGCCGAACAAGCCAATCAAGCGGAACAAGAAACTGCCACGGTTGAAAACTTAGCACCTTTGCCAACCGATGTACCACTTGACACTGACGTAGTAGCACCCGCCGAAGACGATTTTTCATTAGACGCCATTGGTCAAGCCCTAGATGCCGAAATTGCCAAACGCCACAATAAAAAATAAATCTAAATAAAATTAATTCGCGATAAAATCAATATACAACGCATAACCTTTGGCGGGGTCTTGGGTTAAAGCATGGGTTAGGGCGCCCACCAAGTGCCCGTCTTGAATAATCGGGCTGCCACTCATACCGTGAACAATACCACCGGTTGCATCAAGCAAACGCGGGTCAGTTATCCGAATTACCATCGATTTGTTGCGACGACGTTTTTGGTAACGCGTTTTTAAAATTTCACAATCAAATTCTTCTACCGTATTACCATTAATAGAAGTGCGCAACGTAGCTTTACCCGGGTGAACGTAATAACGTGTTGCAACCGGCATAGTTGTATCGGCAGCTGATAAGATTTGACTATCAACAGTCAAACAACCTGTAATTCCAAATTCGTTACCTTGGGTAATACTTCCTTGAATCGGAATTTCCGTTTGCATTGAACTTTTTAAGGCACCGGTTTGTTTACCTTGCGTTTTAATAATTCCATAAGTATTAACCGCACGGATTGCACCACCACATAAATCAACGGCAGCCCCAGTTTCAAAATCCGCCATTTGGTGACCTAATGCAGAAAATTGATTATTTTCTGGATTAACAAAAGTCAACATGCCCATACCATTGGTTGTATCACGCAAACAAATTTCATTTTCTAAATTCACGTGGCGTTTTAACACTGTACCATTACGCACAATGGTAACTACTGCTTGTGTTTTTCCTGTTGTAGCTGCATAAAAGTCTTCACAACTTTGCACTGCCATACCATCCACAAATTTAATTACATCGCCTTTTTGCAACACATGGTCTTTAGTATCCATTGTTACCAAAACACCATCAATTTGTCCATTAATACCAATCGGCATGCCACCAATTAAAATTGTATCAAACGGTAAAATTTCAACTGTTACTTTTTTAATGGGAATTAAACCCAACAATTTAACTGTAATATATTTTTCACCATCGGTGTCGTTACTGGTCGCCGTTTCCGGTGCTGCATCTGCACGTGCCGCATATTCGCTTGGCGTTAAAACAATGGTGTCTGGCGTAGTAATTCCACGTACAAACGGCACAATTAACAATACATAAATTGTAAATGCTGCTACCACCCCTACAATACCGCGCCAAAAGTGTAAATCTTTGACTTGTTTCATACCGCATTTATCATGCCACGAAATCATATAAATTATTTATGCAATGGTTGTGGTGGTACCATCTGCTGAGTTGGTTACAAGTTAAATGGCAAAAATATAAAGCCACTTTAATTTGGTTATTGGTTTTTCTGGTAGCCGGACTTATCGTTGGTATTATCACTTTGTACGTCAGTCATGTCAGCGCCAGTGAAATCAATTTCACTTTAATTGATGGTAATATTTTAAACGCCACTGCGCTTGGCAGTTCATTAGGCAGTTTCATTTGGCAACGCCTTTTATCACTAATAATACCAATTTTATTGGTTTTAATTATGGCAGCCATTGCACGTTTCACTAGTTACATTGTTTTTCCTGTAATTTTCATGCATGGCTATTGGTTGACCATTGCAATGTGGTGGATGTTTTTTTATTATGGTTTTACCGCGATTTTATTAATTATTTTTTACACCTTGTGGTTGCTGATTGTAACTGTGATTTTATTAGCGGGTTTAATTTGGGCATTACAGTGTGGTGAAAATTTTCGTCAAAGTGGCGGCAAGAATTGTTCCCAATCGCATAATTGGCGTTTAGTATTGCGTGGTACATTAATTATAATTACCGCCGCAATAATTTTAGGTTTTTTAGAATATTTAGTCTTTTGGACGATTTTAGGTAAAATTGTGTATAAACCGCATTAAATGCACATGTTAAGAGCATGAAAACCAAACAAATTTTAATGGCAACTTTTTTAACTACCGCCATTTGTGCGGGTGGAGCTTATGGCACGTTAACAACCAAGACGACGGATAATGCAGTTGTTCCGTCAAAAACGGTAACAATTACTTCGCATGCGCCAAAGGTTACGGTTGCTAACGAAACAACCAATACTTACCCCAATGCACCAACCATTACGTCAAAAGCAGCATTTTTGTTAGAAACTAACAGTGGCAAAGTGTTATTCGCGCAAAATGCCGATGCCCATTTGCCGGTAGCATCTATGACCAAAATCGCGACCTTAGGTGTTATTTACGATGCACTGGCAAAAAATGAAATCAAAATGGATGACCTGGTTATGGTCAGTGAACGCGCTTCATCTATGGGCGGCAGTCAAGCTTTTCTTGATGCCGGCAGTGAATATAGTGTTCATGACTTAATTCAATCCATTGTCGTGGCATCAGCAAATGACAGTTGTGTTGCTTTGGCAGAACATATTGCGGGCTCAGTCGAAAGTTTTGTTGAACGCATGAATGAATTTGCCAAAAACTTGGGTTGCCAAAACACTAATTTTGTTAATTGCACAGGTTTGCCAACACCCGGTGCCTATTCTTGCGCACGTGATATGGCAACCATGTACCTAGCAATTATGCGTTCACCACATTATGGTGACTTTAACCAGATTTGGATGTACGATTTAACACACCCCAGCGGTAGAGTTACTGGCTTGACTAACACCAATAAATTAATTCGCCGTTATAGTGGTTGTTTAGGTGGTAAAACCGGTTTCACGAACGAAGCGGGGCACTGTATCACGGTAGCGGCAAAACGCGGTGATATCGCCCCAATTGCGGTAATTATTGGTGCACCAAACAGTCAAACTCGTTTTAACGAAAGCAGTAATTTACTGGACTATGCTTGTCAGAATTTTGAAAACCAACTTTTAGTTGACTGTACGCAACCGCTGAAGACTGTAACTTTAAAAAACGCAGTGGCAGAAACTATCGACCTTTATCCAGCACATAATTATTACCACTTAACCATGAAAGGCGGGGATACTAATATTGCGATTGCCACAGAAATTCCTGATACCGTTACCGCACCGTTTGATACCACTACTGATTTAGGTAAAATTATGGTTACCGATAACGGCAAAGTCATTGCCGAAATTCCGGTGCAAACGAAAGCAGCAGTGCCTCGCGCGAGTTATTGGCAAACTGTGCAAAAAGTGGTACGTAAAGCCAATTTTGCGCCCAATTAAAAATCTTTTAAAATTTCTTACGCTTTACATTTAACACATTTCGGGGTACAATTTTGCTACGCGGCCGTGGCGGAATTGGCAGACGCTCAGGACTAAGGATCCTGTATCGCGAGATGTGGAGGTTCAAGCCCTCTCGGCCGCACCAAGCAACATGAAAATCTTCCATCAGGGAGATTTTTTTTTAAAATTTTTACTTGAATTTAAAATTCAACCATATTATAATTGTGACTATTGTATAAAAAAATATAAAGGGGTAGCAAATGAAATTAACTAAGCTTATTGATAATTTTAAGGAACAACATTTAACCCAAAATTTGGTAAATATGTTAAATAACCGGGAAATACTGCGTAGTATTTTACCCAACCTTTTTCCTTCCAAGGAAGTACTTGAATTATTAACGTTGGTTCAACCAACCACTGAAAACAAAAATTTAAAAG
>JAFZUF010000053.1 GCA_017618475.1 Clostridia bacterium | reverse complement strand
GCATAAAATTTACCGTCATCCCGCATTGTGTCAAGCGTTGTTAAAATGTCATATTTTTGCTTTAATATTGCCCCGGTTAAACCGCTTATTAAGAAAATAACCATGCCCGTTTTGTAATTTTTTAATTTTGGGTAACGATTATTAAATTTTAATTCATTTAATTTTGGCATGGCATTTTTACCTCGCTTTTACCCAACAAATTATTTACAGTGTCGCCATATTCACTGACTACTTGCACGGGCAACATGCCGTTTATCCATTTTATAACCGGTATTTTCTTTGCCATATACATTGCAACGCACAAATCGTTATCGTCAATTGCAAGTGCAATTTCTTTACCGTTATTAAGCATTGCCGCAATTCTTTGTTCTTTGCTTAAATGCGGCTGTAATGTATCTGTTGCCGGTCTGAAACTTATTGTAAAATCCTTGCCGTAAATTAAACCGGTTTTTTCTTGAATAAAGTTTATTGTTGGTACTTCTATAATTTCACTGCGTGCCGTCAAAAAATGTAATTTTAAACCGCCGGAGCACTTAAAATATATGTACCTTAAACAATATTCATCAATTTTGCTTGCGTTACAATTTGCCGCCTTATTAAAAAAATCAAACCCGGTATCCTCGTCCATTTTGAATATTTTAACAGTTTGCCAAATCCATGCCGTATTTATCAAACACCCGTCCAGGTCGCAAATTAAATATTTTTCACTCATTTGCTTAACCCTCTTTTAAACTCTGTTAAACTTTTTACAAAACTATTACGCAAAAAATTACTTATTAAAAACAAGATAAACGAGCCCCAAAAACCGTTAAAAGCAAATAATGTTAAAACCAAAATATCTGTTAAAAAATCATATCTTTGCCGCCATTTACCTTTTTTGTGCCATTTTTTAACCATGTATTCAAATTTTCTTTTATCTGCCGGTTTTAAAATTTCAATGTTTGTTAATACTACCAAACCACTTAATGCGGCAATTATGCAATACCACAAAAAAATCGGTATTATAAACGTTAAATTGTGTATTATTCTATTGCCCGGATAAAGTAAATTTAATATTAAAATTGTGTTTATTACTATATCTGCACTAACATTAAGCATTAAATCTTTTTTTTCATATTTATTCATTGTTGTCCTCTTTCCCGCCGGTGTATATTGCAACCCGTGCAATTTCTTTTGTATTTTTATCTGTTGTTTTGTCATGGATCAATTTAATTGCGTTATAATATTTTTTATTCAATTCCCCGTATGTGCGTAACGCACGCATTGCATGTTTGTTTGAATCGTTTAATGCTGCGTTTTTATCTTTTTCACGCTGCCATTGTTTAAAATGGCAATTCGGGTTTTTACTACATGCCAAATTTTGCAGCGGCATTAAATTGCAATCCATAATCATATTTGAATAAAATTCGCATTTACTTACATCAACACCGTTTATTAACACTGTTTTATTCATTTACACATACCTCCGGGCAAGCGTTTGCCATGCCATTCATAAAAACTATTGCCAGGGCATTTTTAAAAACGCCCATTTCTTCATGCGTGTCCGGGTTTAAAAATTTTAAACCTTTACGCAAAAATTTAACCGTTATATTAGGGCGGGCAACCTCGCCATTTTTTAAAATGTATTGTTGCCAATATTTTGTTTCAGTTCTTGCCGGAATCAGCAAGACACAAACAACGCCGTTTTCTTCAAATTCTTTAAATGCTTTTTTAACCCATTTATCACACGTTTTGTATGGCGGGTTGCAATAAGAAACGCCGCACCATTCAACACTTAAACCGTCTGTTTCACCCTCAATATTATATTGTTTTGCCGGTATGTTTTTTTGGCTTGCACAAGTATCCATATCAAACACGCCGTTGCACTCAATGCCCATTTCTTCTAATT
>JAFZUF010000052.1 GCA_017618475.1 Clostridia bacterium | reverse complement strand
CGTTACCCCCAAGGCACTGTGTAAGGCCACACGTTTAAGTTGTTCTACGGTGTAGTAACGATTTGGTGTGACCGCATTTAATTGTTGGTAGGTTACCGGGCGTGAACCACGAAATAGATTAGCAATTTCGGGTGTAGCATTATAGGTATTTTTGACGTCAGGGTCAGTTAAAGCGCTAAACAATATGGTCGATTCAAACATTTCTTTGATTGGGTGTTTTTCCATGGCCTGCATTGTGAACGGTAAAACTTGAGCGGGAATGTAATTTTCAATTGACATGGTTTGGTTGTAGTAGGCATCACGGATAGCCAACGCACTGGTATTGGTTTGTTTAGATTCGTCTTTAATGCGTGTAACTGGAATTGGTTGAATTGAACTGTGCAGACGGTAAAGTTCGCGCAAATATTCAATCGCTAAAACATTGTTACTACCATTTAAAATTTTTGTAATTACAAGTGGTGGAATTTCGGGTAACAATTTTTTAATTACTTCGGCTTGGGCTGCATTGTAAGATAAACCGGCTTTCAGGTGAACTTTGATGTATTTATCAAATTCACGACTTTTTAATAATTTAACATAAGCAATTTTTTTTAATATTGCAATGTTGTTATCTTCGACACCAAATACTAAATAGCTGGCATGTGGCAAAGCATTGGCCAATTGTACACCAGCTTTGGCAAAAACTTCGGCATTACTGGTTGCGAAAGCGGTGGGCATCTCTAAAACAGCATCCACTCCGCACATGATTGCGCTTTGTGCACGAAGGTGTTTTTCCATAATTGCCGGTTCTGCCCGTTGGGTAAAGTTACCGGTTTGGATTACCACAATGTGCGTACAGTCTGTAATTTGGCGAGTTTGCTGAATTAAATATTCATGGCCCTTATGTAAGGGATTAAATTCCGCAATGATCACCGCAATTTTCATGATAATTTATTATACCACAAAAAAAATTTATGCTACAATATAATATATGAAGATTTTAGTTTTAAACTGCGGCAGCGGTTCAGTGAAGTACCAAGTGGTTGAAACCACAACACAAGAAAAAATTATTGACGAAGATATTCAAAGGGTGACCGATCACGCAGCAGCAATTCAAGAGATTTTATCCAAGGTTGATTTAAAAGAAATTAAAGCGGTGGGACACCGTGTGGTGCATGGTGGTGAGAAATTTAAATCCAGTGTGTTGGTTACAGATGAAGTGTTAGCGGAAATGGATAAAATTGAATTTTTGGCACCATTACACAATCCTGCTGCTATGGCTGGCGTGCGAGCTTGCCGTGCACAAATGCCGGATTTACCCAATATTTTGGTTTTTGATACAGCATTCCATAGTACGATGGAACCCGGGGCTTATTTGTATGGTATTCCGATGGAAGATTATGAACAGTATGGCATCCGTAAATATGGTTTCCATGGTACCAGTCACCAATACGTGGCGGAACAAGCAGCCAAGCAATTGGGTAAACCGTTAAAAGATTTGAAGTTAGTAACATGTCATATTGGTAACGGTGCCAGTATTTGCGCGGTAGAATATGGTAAATGCATTGATACCAGTATGGGTATGACACCACTTGCCGGTTTGGTAATGGGAACACGTTCGGGCGATATTGATCCCGCGGCGTTAAGTATTTTATGTGCCAAGCACAATTTTACGATTGATGAGGCTATTACTTATTTAAATAAATCTTGTGGTTTGAAAGGTTTAACAGGAATTTCTTTTGATTTGCGTGATTTGGAACCTGTCATGGAAACAAATCCTCGAGTAAAAATTGCAATCGATGTTTATATTCATCGTTTAGTACAATACATTGGTAGTTATGTTGCGGAAATGCGCGGTTGTGATGCGATTGTTTGGACGGGTGGTGTCGGTTTGTATCGTAAGTTTGTCTCTGAACGAGTGATGAAATATTTTGACTTTTTACCAAATTGCCAAAAATTAGTGATTAAAACCAACGAAGAATTAATGATTGCGTTGGAATGTGAAAAATTAATTCAAGCGGCGAAATAATTTAATCATTTTTAGTTGTGCTAAGTTGTATTTAGTTATATTAAGGAAAGTTCTTTACAAATTAAGCAGTATTTGTTATAATCTCAAATTATGGCAGTACCAAAACATAAAGTATCGAAGGCACGTCGCAATACCCGTACTTCAAACAACAGTAAATTAACGGCTCCGACGTTGACCGAATGCAAGCAATGCAAAGCAAAAATCCGTCCACACGTAGTTTGCCCGGAATGTGGCTACTATGATGGTGTCAAACGCATCGAAACTAAAAACGATGTGAAGGCGAAGAAAGCCAAAGCGGCGGCTGAACGCAATGCACAATAATCTGGTTTTACCAGACCAAGCGATTTTGGTTGGCGTGGGTGTCAACCAAATTTTGTCTTGTGAAGATTTAGATGAATTATCTTTGTTATGTCAAACCTGCAATCTCGAAACCGTTGGTCGCGTGATTCAAAATCGTAAAGATATTGATGTGACCTATTATATTGGTAAGGGTAAGGTTGAAGAAATTAAAAATCTTGTTGAACAAACCAAAGCGAACGTGGTGGTGTTCGATGTGGAGTTGTCGGGCAGTAAGGTGCGCAATTTGGAACGTGAGTTGGGCGTGCCGGTGCTTGATCGCAGCAAAGTCATTTTGGATATTTTCGCGGCACGCGCGCAAAGTGCGGCGGGTAAGTTACAGGTTGAATTGGCGCAATTACGTTACAACTTACCACGATTAATCGGCAGTGGTGGCTTGATGAGTAAAATGCGTAACGGTGTTGGCATGCGTGGTCCTGGTGAAAAAAAATTGGAATTGGATAAACGTTTAATCCATGATGAAATTACCGCGTTGGAACGCAAATTAGCCGAAGTGAAAAAAGCGCGTGTGGTGGCTAATTGTCAACGTCATGACAAGTGTCGGGTTTGCTTGGTGGGGTATACCAACAGTGGCAAATCAACTTTATTCAACTTATTAACCAAGGCGGGGGTGTACGCCAAGGATGAATTATTTGCGACTTTGGATACAACCACGCGTGCAATTTATTTGAATGGTAAAAATTTTGTCTTAACCGATACAGTTGGTTTTATTAATCACTTACCACATGAATTCATTCGTGCTTTTGAGGCAACTTTGGACGAAACACGTGAGGCCAATTTATTAATCCACGTGGTCGACTGTGCGAATCCTAATCACGATGAACAAATTGCCGTGGTGAACCAGGTATTACAAAATATCGGGGCAGGGGCAATTCCGCAATTATTGGTTTATAACAAAATTGACAAAAACCCGGATTTCGTGGCGCCCAATGGTGCTGTGGTAATTTCTGCGGTCAAAAAAATTGGGATTGAAGAATTAAAGAATGCGATTTATCAAAAAATTTAATTATTAGTTATCGTTAAATAATTAAAATCTAGACAAAGCATTAAAATAAACATATAATTGCAATATGAATTTCATTGAAGAAGGTTTAGTGCAAGCGCAAGCACGCGGACAAGATATTATTTTACGCTATCCACCTGAACCAAATGGTTATTTACACATTGGTCATGCTAAGGCGTTTAGTATCTCTTATAATATGCGTTGTAAATATAACGGCAAAGCCAATTTGCGTTTTGACGATACTAATCCAGCCAAAGAAAGCATGGAATATGTGGAAAGTCAAAAACGTGACTTGGATTGGCTGGGAATTAAATATGACCAAATCGTGTTCGCCAGTGACTATTATGAAAAGTTGTACCAATGTGCGGTGCATTTGATTAAACGCGGTTTGGCTTATGTTGATGACAGTTCGATGGAAGAAGTTAAAGCCATGCGTGGTGAGCTAGGTGTACCGGGCAAGGAAAGTCCATACCGTAACCGTACGGTTGAAGAAAATCTGGACTTATTCGCACGCATGCGGGCGGGTGAGTTTCCGGACGGCAGTCGGGTGCTGCGCGCCAAAATTGACATGGCTTCACCGAATATGAACATGCGCGATCCGGTATTATACCGGATTTTACGTCAAACGCATTACCGTACCGGTAATAAATGGGTAATTTATCCCATGTATGATTTTGCCCACAGTTTAAGTGATTATATTGAACACATTAGTAACAGTTTGTGCAGTTTGGAATATGAAGACCATCGTCCGTTGTATCATTGGTGCATTGAACAATGTAAAGATGCGTTACCGGACTTACCAAAAATTCCGCCGGAACAATACGAATTTTCACGTTTAAATATTGAACGCTTTGTAATGAGCAAACGTTGGTTAAAACGTTTTGTCGATGAAGGTTTGGTTTCTGGTTGGGACGATCCGCGTATGCCGACGATTTCGGGTATGCGCCGTCGTGGTTATCCGGCCAAAGCCATTATGGATTTTGTGGAATCAACCGGTGTGACTAAAAACGTGATGACGGTGCCCATGTCGGCATTGGAATATTATATTCGGACTGAACTCGACCAAGTTGCGACGCGTGTAGCTGTGGTGGAAAATCCCATCAAAGTGAAAATTGTTAATTATGACAAGGTGGAAACTTTTCAAGTCACGAACAATCCGCACAACGAAGCGGCGGGTACGCATTCAATCAGTTTTTCGAACGAAATTTGGATCGATGGCGACGATTACAGTGATAATCCACCAGCAAAATACAAGCGTTTGGTGATTGGTGGTGTGGTACAGTTGCGTGGTGCAGGTAAAATTAAATGTTTACGTAAAGTTGGCAATGTTTTGGAATGTGAACTTACGGACGAAAAAGCTAAAGGTGTAATCCAATTTGTGGATGCACGTACGGCAGTGCCGGTAACAATTCGTACGTTTGAACCGTTGTTGAAGGCGGGTACCGATTTAACCGAAGAAAATATTAACCGTGATTCGTTGCACGAAAGCCAGGGTTATGCGGAAAAATGGCTGGCCGATCGTAACGACGTGACAACAAAATATCAGTTTGTGCGTAAAGGATATTATGTCCTTGACCACAAGGACGGTTTGGTCTTCAATAAGACTATCAGTTTGAAGGAGGGATTCTAAGTGAAAATTACCGTTTATGGTGGTACCAACAACAAATACTACAGCGAAAAAGAAATTCAAGCGTGCGCGGACTTGGGCAAGTTTTTGGCGCAACATGGTTTTGAGATTTTAACCGGTGCCTGTGGCGGTTATCCTTATTATATTGGGCGCGGTGCAGTGCAGGCGGGCGGTAAGGTGATTGGTTATACGCCAGCCAAGGATTTACAAGAACATTTGGAACGTTACAAGTTTGCAACCGATGGTGTGACCGATTTGGAATTTAATAAAAACGTTTTATCAACCAACAGTGAAAATTTCTTAAAACGCAGTATGGATATGACGCCATACAGTGACGTAGTTGTGGCTTTAGGTGGTAGTTGGGGAACGTTTAGTGAATTGTTGTTCTCATTCTTTGCAAAAAAGAAAATAATTATTGTTGATGAATTTAAGGGTGCGGGTGAAATTTTTGACATCGTGGATGATTTCTTCCGTCAGCGTGACAATAACCCAGACGTCGTGAATGGTGCGGAAATTATTCACGTGCCGGATTTGGCAGCATTGAAAAAAATGTTGTTGCAAATGGTTAAATAACTTGTAATACTGAAAGAGCATTATGAAAATTGGAATTGTGGGACTCCCGAATGTCGGGAAAAGTACTTTATTTAACGCGATTACGCGTGCAGGCGCCGAAGTGGCGAATTATCCGTTTTGTACGATTGAACCAAATATTGGGATTGTGCCGGTGCCGGATCCACGTGTGGATTTTTTGGCGGAGCATTATCACGCAAAATCGGTAATTCATTCCACCGTTAAGTTTGTTGATATCGCGGGCTTGGTGAAAGGGGCATCGCAAGGCGAAGGTTTGGGTAACAAGTTTTTGTCACACATTCGCGAAGTTGATGCGATTGTCCACGTGGTGCGTGCTTTTGATGACCCGAACGTTACTCATGTGGCAGGCGGAGCCAATCCTGAAAATGATATTGATACCATTAAATTGGAATTGGCATATGCGGAAATTGATAAGCCGGTGATTTACGTGGCGAACTATAATGAAAGTGATATTGCCGATGATGGCGCGCATAATCCACACTTTCAAAAAATTAAAGAAATTGCCGCCGCCGACCATGCACAAGTGATTGGGATTTGTGCGCAAGTGGAAAATGAATTGGCAGCTTTGCAAAATGACAACGAACGCGCTGAATTTATGCAAATGTATGGTTTAAAACAAAGTGGTTTGGATCGTTTAGTGGTGGCAGGCTACGGTTTACTTGGTTTAATTTCTTATTTGACGGCGGGGGAACCCGAAGTGCGCGCTTGGACCATTAAGAAAGGCGATACTGCATTGATTGCGGCAGGTAAAATTCACACCGACTTTATGCGTGGTTTCATTAAAGCCGAAGTGGTTTCTTATGATGATTTTGTGAAATACGGTGATTTGTTGGCGGCACGCGAGCACGGTCGGGTGCGCCAAGAAGGTCGGGATTACATTGTGCAAGATGGCGACATTATCCATTTTAAGTTTAACGTTTAAGCAACCTAAAAATCGTTTGTCATTTTTCGCTATTCTGAGTTATGCTAAAGCATGAATTGGGGAAATTCACTAATATTTGGTGATAAATTATTTAGGCCACTTCTCTCAAAATTGGAAGAGTTCTTCTATTGGTTAGGGACTCTTTTATGGGGAATCTTCTATAAGATTTGGAGTATGTTGGCGTGGTTGGTGGATGGTATTGAAGGAATTTTCCGTAATTTAGCAGGAATTGGTACGACTGGTAATGATATGGTTAGCACAATCATTGGCGGTTATATAGATAAAAATGGTAAAACAGTCAATCCGGTAGGGGAAATATTTCGAAATTTAGTTGCACTTTCTATAGCGTTAATCGTGTTTTTTACCATTGTAAAAATTATCCAAGATCATTACAAAGATAAGGCTGGGGGTAATCCATATCAAACTGTTTTGCGTACTTTTAAGGGCTTATTAATGTTCTTTTTTGTGACAACAGCAGTAAGTGTTGGCTTATATGCTTCTGGTGTTGTATTTAAGGCTTTAGATGCCGCTACTGGTAGTGGTTCGGCAAGTATTTCGGGACAGATATTCAAAGCTATGGCTGCGGATGCAAACCGTAAACGCATTGGACGCGTTTCGGATGGTGTAACTAAAGATGTTAAAAATATGTATTATAATCGATTATATGACGGTGATACAGAAAATGAAGATGGACGATATTTTGTTGTCGAAATGAAGGGTGGTGCAAATTCAGGCACTCAGGCATTGAAGGATGCTTATTATCGAGCGTTTCCTGACTTGCAATATGGTATTGTTAATGAAGATGGTTCGGTGACGCCGATTTCAAATTGGTTAGGTAAAGGCGGTAATTCTTTGAGCACGCGAGCCAGTTGGGATGAGTTTAAAGATTATTCTGAGGACTATTGGAGTAATTTTGAAGGTTCCCTGATCGCTAATCCCTATGAAAACCAGGTGTGGAATGGCAGCAGTGCTAAAGGGTCAGTTGGCTATAAAAATGACTTGTTGGCCGGCGTGTCGTTAGGAATTAGACCATCGATTAATTTAACTTGGTCACCACTTGACATTTTGAATTTTGAATATCATTTATATCAAGTTGATGAGAGAAATTATCATAAGGATTGGAATGTTGCGGGTACCTCTGTTATTAGTATTGACTGGGGTTACCGTTATGGCCAATATATGAAAGGTGAAAAGGTTTTGAAATCGTTGGAAGATAGCGCCAAGGTTTTTGGTTTTAGTGCTTCGGGTGGTGTTGCATTGCAAGATTCCGTGGCTTCAACCAAATGGAGCTTGTCGACGTTTGACACAGAAATGTTTATGCCACTTATTACTTCAATTTTATTGAACGTTGTTTATACGAATGTATTAGAGAGAGTTATCGGAAAACTTCCGCGTTTTATCTACCAATTTTATTTCGGGCCAGCCGACATACAATTGATTCCGACATTAAGTCCATTGCTAAAGCAACTTCTTGAAGATTTTAAAAATAGTCCGATGTTTGAAGATATGTGGGATGTTGATGGAAAACTCGATGAAGATGTTGATGAAAATAGCCGAAAATATTTAAATGATGTGACGGAAATTATGCGCAGCAAAATGCTGTCATTTGGTAACACGAATTCAAATAGTGGTATCTGGGTAAACGTTAATATAGATTCGCCTTCGGTAGATATTGGTATTGAACAGTATCGTGTTGATGGTAACTTTGGACAACTGTGGAGCCAACTTACGCAACAAGGAAAAGACTTTTTAAAACAACTAGAAAATACCGCCGCCGCTGGTTTGGACCAGGCATCCGGTAATATTGCGCTAATTAATGATTTTAATAGCCAGGTTCAGGGACAGCTGGGATGGATGGAATATGCCGGTAATGTGAATACTTATAATGATTCTGCAAAGACCGGTTTAAATAAACTAGGTAATCTGCTTAGATTATATGACGACGTACATGATGGAAGATTTAATGGTGCTTTTGCAAGTCCTGTTGACGAATCCGCATTGAGTGCTTTAAATGAGTATTTGAACAGTGATTCCGTAGGGTTTAATGGAAATTATTACAAGTTAGAAGATGATATTGAATCAACCTTTGTTGGTTTAGTTAATAGGTATAATACATTATCAAAAAAACCTGGTGATACCAAGGCTAACTGTGTTGTTTCTCGCTCAATTTATAAGCCGATTGTGGAATTAAATTTTTCTGATAAGTACGCGGCTACAGTTTCCGCTGGAGAAGTCAAGGATATACTAATTAATAAAGATAATAAGTGGAAAAATGTAAAAGTCAATATGTATATTGATGAGAATGCCGGGTCTATTTACCGAAATGTTGATTGGTCGGCTTATGGTGATGTGTATGGTAAAAACAATATTTTGAAAAATTGTGCCGATATTTATGCTACTACCAATTACAGACAAACCATAACTGGTAAAAAGGATGAAAATAATGAAAATATAGCAATTGCGGACGAAACTAAAGATGAAAACACGGTGGTTTACTACCGTTTTCCTACTGTGGGTAGCAATTGGGATGAGAAAGTCGGTATATCGTATTTTACCGATAGCAGTTTAGGTACTGGGGCATATAATGAGTTTTATAACCACGCGTCTAATAGTAGTCATACAACAAGTCAGTATCAAATTAAAGAAGGTTGTTGGAGCAATAAAGGTGTTTATATTGGAAATGACTTGCTTGAAGGAATGTACGAATACGGAAGTGATATT
>JAFZUF010000051.1 GCA_017618475.1 Clostridia bacterium | reverse complement strand
GATGGTACACAACCGACAACTCATACATATGATAAACCAACAACGTTAGATAATCCAACGAAGACAGGTTATAACTTTGAAGGTTGGTACGAAACCAGTGCATGTACAGATCAAGCCATTACCGAAATCGGTGCCACGGAACATACAGATGGTAACATTACCTTATACGCGAAATGGACGGCGCAGACCTATACCATTACCTACAAAGATCAAGGTGATGTAGACTTTACCGGAGAACATGCAAGTGAATATCCACAAAATCACACATATAACAATGCAACTCGATTAGATAATCCAACGAAGACAGGTTATAACTTTAAAGGTTGGTACGAAACCAGTGCATGTACAGATGAAGCCATTACCGAAATCGGTGCCAAGGATCATACAGAGGGTGACATTATCTTGTATGCGAAATGGGTACAGTTATTTACGGTAACATTTAATGCAAATGGCGGTGATGCTGTAGAGGCTCAAATTGTTGAAGATGGTGATTTCGCTCTTCGACCAATATCGACACGTACTGGTTATGGTTTTGAAGGATGGTATTTGCCAAATGCAACCAAAGCCTTTGAATTTGAAACAACACCAATTACAGAAAATATTACGTTAACTGCACAATGGGGTGCCAACAAATGCACAATTATATTTAATTATATGACGGAAGAAATTAGTAATAAGAGCAAAGCGGTTGATTACGATGGATATGTGTCCAATGAACAACCAGTTCGCGTAGGATATGATTTTAAAGGTTGGTTTACAGAGAGCGAATTGGTAAATGAATATGATTTCACGACGCCGGTAACACAAGACATGATATTATATGCGAAGTGGGAAATCAAAAAATATAAGGTAAAATTTGTGACGGGTTGTGAGATCGAGATTTCCGATAAAGAGATAAACCATGGTGAGTTAATAACCGACTGCAGTATAGCTCGATATGGTTACACTATGTATTGGTATACAGAAGTTAACGGTGAACGAGAAGTGTATGATATAGAAAACACACCAGTAACACAAGACATGACATTATATGCGGAGTGGACAAAAAAAGTTTATACCGTAACCTTTAATCCGATGAATGACAACCCGACGCCGGTAACACAATCGATTAAGCATGACGAGAATGCGACAGAACCAACGAATATAAACAAAGAAGGATACACCTTAATTAACTGGTATTATGAAGATGATGAAGGTAACCAACACGCGTATGACTTTGCGACACCGGTAACACAAGATATGACATTATATGCGAACTGGGGAATTAATAAGTACACGGCAACCTTTGAATGGAATATTGCGGAGAACGGTGTATACACTACAGTTGAAGCAAACTATAATGCGCAGTTTGATGCACCAGACAGTCCGACATGTGAAGGTTATGACTTTGATGGTTGGTACGATAATGAGGAAGGTAATGGCGATAAGAAAATATTCCCACAAACGATGCCTGTAAATGGAACAACCTTCTACGCGAAATGGACGATTAAGCAGTGTACGGTAACTTTCATCACGGGTTATGAACAGCATCTAGCAGCACGAACGATTGAGTATAATCAAACAGTATCACAACCAGAAATTATTAGAACAGGGTATAATTTTGCTGGATGGTATAAAAACCATGACTGTACAGAACCTTACGATTTCGATAAACCAGTAACAGGAGATATATCATTATACGCGAAATGGACACCTGAAATATATTCTGTAACCTTTAATTCAAACTGTAGTGTTTCGGTAGCTGGACAAAATGTGGCATACAATGGAAAAGTGACTGAACCAACGGAAACATTGACGCGGATGGGATATGATTTCAAGGGCTGGTACTACGACGACCAAGGAGTTACTAAATTGTACAACTTTGAAAGTGCGGTGACGAAGAACTTAACTATCTACGCACAATGGGAATTGCAGAAGTTTACAGTAACATTTGAAGTAGATGGAGGCAGTGAAGTTACCAGTCAGAATGTCGATTATAACCAAACGGTGAATAGACCGAATACACCGGTAAAAATGGGACACAGATTTATCGGCTGGTATGTGGATAAAGCGTATACAGCAAAGTATGACTTTGATACCAAGGTGACAAGCGACGAAACGATTTATGCGAAATGGCAAGTTAAGAGTTATACGGTTAAATTTGAAGTAGATGGTGGAAGTGAAGTAGTAAAACAAATCGTGGATTACGGAAGCATGGTGACGGAGCCTGTGGCGCCGACGAAAGAAGGATACGTATTCCAAGGATGGTGTGACGAAGATGGATTTGAGTATGATTTCACGACGCCGGTAACACAAGACATGACATTATATGCGAAATGGGGAATGACAGCAGTCATAAGTGAAGAGAGTAGTAGTAAGATGTCGGCAACGATGCTAGCCGGAGTAGCAGGGGCGAGCGTCGCGGGAGCGATATTGATCGGATTAGTGGTAGCAATTATATTGAAAAAGCGTCGCAAATAAGAGTGGGAGAACCGTCCGTGAGGGCGGTTTTTCTTATCTCCCCCCCCGATGAAATTATGTCGGAAGTTGGTTGTTTACTATTTACTTTTCATGGTACATGGTTACGTGTTACAATGTTTAGATGAACAATGAAAAGAAAGTAATTTTGACGGCGGATAGGCCGAGTGGAAATTTACACATTGGGCATTATGCAGGCAGTTTGGCGAACCGTGTGCGCCTGCAATCGACAGACGAATTCGAAATGTTTGTGATGATTGCGGATTTGCAAGCATTGACCGACCATGCACACGACGTGCAAAAAGTTACCACGTCGGTGGAAGAATTAATGCTTGATTATTTGGCGGTGGGGTTGGATCCACAAAAAATTCATTTTGTTTTGCAAAGTGCAATTCCGGCATTGTATGAATTGCCAATGTTTTATGCTAACTTGGTGACACAGGCGCGTTTGGAACGTAATCCTACGGTCAAAACTGAAATCAAAACCAAGGGATATCGTCGCGAAGTACCGGTTGGTTTTGTGAATTATCCAATTTCGCAGGCGGCCGACATTACGGCATTCGGTGCATCGTTGGTGCCAGTAGGGGCGGACCAAGCCCCGATGTTGGAGCAAACTCGTGAAATCGTAGCAACATTTAATCGCATGTATGGTGAAACTTTGGTTATGCCCGAAGCATTGATTCCCGAACATGCAAGCGGCCGTTTGGTTGGTATTGATGGTGCGGGTAAGATGAGCAAGAGTTTGGGTAACTGTATCTACATTAAAGACAGTGCGGAAGAATTGAAACGTAAAATTAACATGATGTACACTGACCCGAATCACATTAAGGTTAGTGATCCGGGTAAAGTGGAAGGTAATGTGGTATTCATGTATTTAGACGCATTCTATGAAGATAAAAAACACTTGGTTGATTTAAAGGCGCAGTACCGTCAAGGTGGCTTGGGTGATATGGTTTTGAAAAAATTGTTGTTTGAATGCTTGAATGGAATTTTGGCACCCATGCGTGAACGTCGTGCCTATTATGAACAACACATGGACGAAGTACGTGGTTATTTGCGTGAGGGGACAAAATGTGCACGGAAGTTGACCGACATGACATTGGCGGAAGTTAAACGGGCGATGGGTATTTATCAAATATGAAAGTAATTGCGGAAAACCGGCAAGCCCGATTTAATTATTTTTTGCATGATACCTTTGAGGCGGGGTTAAGTTTGCAAGGCTGGGAAGTGAAATCCGCCCGTGCGGGGCATGTGACGATTACCGAAAGTTTTATCCACTTGGAATTTGCCAGTGGTAAAATTTGGTTAAAGAATGCTTACTTTGCACCATATCAAAACGGAGTGGTGGCGGAACAAGACACGCGCCGTAATCGTCAGTTGTTATTACACAAGTCCGAAATTGCAAAGATTGCGAAAGCAATTAATGTCAAGGGGAATACGTGTGTACCGTTAAAAGTTTATTGGACGAACAATGGCCTATTGAAAATCAGCATTGCGATTGCCACTGGTAAAAACGTGGTCGACAAAAAGCAAACAATTAAAGAACGCGATTTGGCACGTGAGGCGGCGCGGGTAATTGCTAGTCTTAAAAATATTGAAGATTAAGAAAATAATTAGTTAATTGGTAGTATAATTGTGTTAATTGAATTTCTGAAAAAATTGTTAAAACGTTGCAAAAGGGGACGGTTTATGTGTATAATATGAGTAATGGTTGATACAATTTTTGAAAAAATTTCGCCGTTCTTGTCGCTCGGCATGTTAATCGTGTTTGCGGTATTTGTCGTGTTAGGAATGCTGTTCGGATTGGGACGTGGTGTAAAGCGCGCCAGTATTCGCTTGGTGATTCTGGTAGGGTTGCTGGTCGTTGCGTTCTTGGTGACACCTTTAATTTCACAGGCGTTGCTCGGTTCTGATATTGAAGTAATGGGACGTACACCAGCGCAAAGTGTGGATGATGTCAGTGATGCAATTGTTAAATATTTACAAGAAAATTTCGGTGATTATGTTAAGCCATTTGGAAGTTATATCAAAGATTATGCCGTCGGTATCGTTTTAGCAATTGTTAACGTGGCTTTGTTTTTGGTGTTGTACTTTGTTATTAAAATCTTTTCGTGGAGTATCTACGCGGTTGTTGCACGCTTTGCAGCACCAAAACGTGACCGTAACGGTAATAAGTTGGAACGTCATCGTGTTGGTGGTTTATTAGTTGGTGCGGTGCAAGGTGTATTATTGTTTGTTATTTTGTTATTCCCGGTAAATGGGATTGTGGCTATGGTTAACCAAGCGGCCATTTATGAGGCTAAACAAACGAACGAAACTCAATCTACAACACAAGTTGCGGCGGTAGGTGGAGTTGATTTTACCGATGATGGTAATGGTTTTGATTACGGTGCCTTGTTGGAAAAATACAACAAGCCAATGCAAAGTTATAATAATTTCATGAAATATAGCGGTTTGGAATTTTTATCCCAAAAAGCTTTGGAGTATCAATTAACAGTACGTGTTGCAAATGGTAAAAACATTAACTTAGTGCATGATATTAACAGTGGTTTTGAATTAGTGGTAGATGCGAAAACCGTTAGCAAGGTAGTGAAAAAATTTCAAAATGCGTATCAAAATGGTAGGTTAGATTTAACCGAAATAACCTCTGAAGATTATCGCGTGATGCGTCAATTTTTGGATAAGGCATTTAATTTACAAATTTTAAATGTTGCCAATAATTTGCTTGCTGACATGGAAAAGATTTTGAGCGAACCGTATAATGACAATTTAACTATGTTGGCAGGTACGGATATTTACGAAAACAGTATTTATGGCATGATTATCAAATCTGCAACTACGGAACGCGTATTTACATATCCTGATTTAGCTGAAGGCGAAACAGCGCCAACAAATTATGCGCAATTTGCGAAAGGTTTACGCGCGGGCGTGAACTATGTTGCTGACCGTCAATTAAATTTAGTGCATGATGATTTAATCAATATTCTTAATTTGGTTGAAATGTGCGATAATTACGAAATCACTTACGAAGGTGTTGAAAAAACTACTTTAACGCAGGCGTTGGCACAAAACGGCTTGGGGGCTAAGGATTACTTAGACTTGACCACGGCGCGTTTAACTAAGGCGCAAGATAATTACGCAAAGGGTACACCGCTGATTAACATTATTGGTACACGTTTAACACAATTTTCTTTGGTACAATTGATTGGTCAAAATGATTTTGATAATCTTTTCCTTTATAGCAAAATGTTGGATAATACGTTTAGTGGCGATCATGATTTACAGACTTTGGTAAATGACTTAATTCCAATGTTTGTTGGCGAAAATGCTTTAACCCATACCCGAAGTAATGGTACCTTGGTACAAGGTAATTGGGAACGTTTAGGTTCTGTTATGTTAGACGTATCGGGTGTATTAAACAATTACGTTAATATTATGGATGAGATTAATCAAAACAAAGCTGAGTTAATTGCAGATGCGCAAGCCAAAGGTAAAACCCTTGACAACGGGGTGGCACAAGCGCGTGCTGTTTTGAAATACATGGCGGACTTAGCTATCAGCAAAGATTATTTTGAAGCACACCCCGAAGAGTTTACTGCGACAACGTATAATGACGATGTAAAGTATAAAAAAATTGATGAATTAACGAATGCTCTTTATCGTTTAGTTAATGAATTTCCACCAGTAAAAACTTTCTTAATCAGTAAGTTAGAAACCATGAAAACCGGTGAAGAAGGCGATTATATGCAAATGTTGATTGACATGTTAAATAAAGAGAAAACCGAATGGAAATCAACTTTAGCAAGTATTGTTAATGTTGCTGACGTGATTAATAATTCGGCGTTGGGTGATTTGATTGATAAATTTTCAAATGCTGAAAGTATTGATGATTTGGCTGGTGAATTCTTTGATGCAGTTAATGACTTGGATGCGAGCGACGTAGCGGATATGTTAACCGATTTAATGGATATTCCGGAAGTTAGTAACACAGTGCAAAATGCGTTGAACGACATTTTGAGTGAGGTTGAGGACCCGGATAAACTACATGAGGTTTTTGGCCCAGATGCTAATATCGGTGAAGTACAAACCAATATCAATAGCTTACAACAGACATTGGATGATTTACAAAATAATGCTTTGACTGATGAAGAAATTGAAAATTTAAAACACAATTTACAAACTAATATTGGCGACTTGTGGGGAGTTGTTCAAGGATTAATGGCGGAAGCAAATGCATCCGCGGGTGAATAACGGGAAGTATTATGTTAGATTTAATCCGCACCAGTGATAATTTTCACCAGACCTTAGCCTTATTTGCATTTTATATCATTGCAATTTTAATTGCTTTGATTTTGCATGAAGTGGCGCATGGTTTGGTAGCATTATGGTGTGGCGACCCGTCGGCAAAATATGCGGGGCGGTTAACTTTGAATCCAGTTAAGCATTTGGATGGCCTCGGTACAGTTTGTTTCTTGTTATTTGGTTTTGGCTGGGCAATTCCAGTGCCAATCAATCCGGATAATTTTAAAAATCGTCGCGCGGGCTGTGTTTGGGTGTCGTTGGCGGGGATTATTACCAATTTACTGGTTGCGTTTATTGCGTCATTCTTCTATGTGCTACTGGCGGATAAGTCTGTGTGGCAATATTTGTTTATTTATATCATGTTATTTAACATCGTGTTTGCTACGTTTAACCTTTTACCAATTGCACCGTTAGATGGTTTTAACTTGGTGGCATCCTTAGCACCAAATAGTGGTTATGTGCGTTTTATGCGCAAAAATCACATTTTCGCTATAATCATTTTAATGATTATAATTTATTTTACGAACATCTTGGAATTCATGCAAACTTGGGTGTGCGGGTTATTCCTTGACTTTTGGCATTTGTTCCTATAACATAAAAGCAAATGGGGATGATTCAACGCGCTAATGAAGATGTAAAAGTACATCTTGCTGATTTTGACGGGCCGATTGATTTGTTGCTGCAATTGGTGCGTGAACATAAATTGGATATTAAAACGGTGCATCTAGGTGACATGACGTCGCAGTATTTATCTTATTTGAACGAATTGCCGACTTTGGATTTGGATTTAGCCAGTGAGTTTATTGAAGTCGGCGCCATCTTAGTGGAAATTAAAAGTAAACAAATTTTGCCACGCGTGGTCGAAGAAGAACCCGAAAAGGAAGATGAAGAAGAGTTACTCCGCCAACGTTTGGAAGAGTACGCCTTGATAAAAGACGCTTGCGAAGATTTGAAAACAATGGATGAAGTGGGGCGTTACTACCGTGCGCCGGCGGTGATGAAAGTTAATACTAATTGGAAATTGGAAGGTGTCACCTTTGACGATTTGACCAATGCGTTTACTTCGATTTTGGCGCGCGTTGGTGAAAATAGTGCCAAAGTGGAAAAGACCACAATAAAACTTGACAGATTTACTGTAGCAGATAAAATTAAAGATGTAGTAACGCGGTTGAAAACCAAAAATCAATTGCGCTTCAGTCAGTTATTTGAAGCTGACTTTACCCGCAGCGAAGTCATTAACACGTTTTTGGCGGTCTTAGAATTGTTGAAACGACAGTTGGTGGCTTGCCGACAAGAACAAGCCTTTGGCGAAATCGAAATTGTGAAAGGAGGAGAATTTGGCAACGGAAATCTTGACCTTACCGACAGTGAATTCGGCGCTTAAACCGCAAAATAAAAAAGTGGCAGCACCAAGCAATCGTGTACAGGAATTGGCACACCAAATGACCGCAATTTTATTTGCCTGCGGTGAAGGTTTGCCGGTGGAAATCTTTTGTCAAAAATTGGGCGTATCTAAAAAGGAAGCCGAAACCGCATTGGAGTTTGTGCGTGGACAGTTCAGTGGGGACAATGGCATTCACTTAATTAAATATCGTAACAATTATCAATTTTGCACGAATCCGGCTTACGAAAACGAGGTCGGGTTGGTGTTAAATCCAATTCGTGAACGTAATTTAACCAAAGCGGCTTTGGAAACTTTGGCAGTGATTGCGTACAAACAACCGGTCACTCGTTTGGAAATTGACCAAATTCGTGGTGTGGGCAGTGATTATGCGATTCAAATTTTGACGCAAAGTAATTTGGTTGAAATTGTGGGGCGCAAGGAAGTTTTGGGTCGCCCGCTCTTGTATGGTACGACAGATAATTTCTTAAAACGCTTTGGTTTAGATGATATTAAGAACTTGCCAAGCTATGAAGAATTATTGGAAAAAATTAAGTTAATTCATGAACAAACAACCAATCATGAAGTTGAACTTTATAACAGTAATAGACAAAATTAATCGAAAAATGTTTCCAATGGTCTTGAAAATTCCTTTGGTAATCATTTATAATGTTGACTGAAACAGGAAATTAAAATAGTTAAAATGGGTACACAACAAGAAAAAATTGACAAAAATTTACGTAACGTGAAGGCATATTATGCTTCACAGGGCTTAAATGATATTGCCATTAATAAATTGATTAGCAAAAGCTGTATGCGTGACATTGATTTGATTGAAATTCGGATTCAAGATTATATGGATCTTTGGCATGTCGATCGCAAAACAGTATGGGCAACCATTCTTAAATTTCCTAGGTTATTAGGTATGGAAACCAAAGGCAAGCACATTCCAAATTCGGTAGAAAGTAGAATGCAAAATTGGCAAACTACTTTCCAACTTGACAAACCAACATTGATTAAAAAAGTTCTTACCGGTACTTCATTGTTAAGTGTG
>JAFZUF010000050.1 GCA_017618475.1 Clostridia bacterium | reverse complement strand
TTTTTGATAATCATAGAAACGTTGATAAATAAACTCTTGCAATTGTTTTCTGTTTGCATGTTTTAACGCGTGAAGATGATATTTTTCCATAAATTCCACCAAAATACTGCCGTAACGATCACCATGTTCGGAAATAAATTTAATTAACTCATCACGTTTTTGGGCGTCTTCCACCTCAAACACTCCACCTTTGCGCAGTTGTGTGTTCATAGCTTGTTTTTTTAATTTAATTTTGTCTGCAATAAATTTTGTTAATTTCATAATACTATATATTCCTCTCTTATCTTAGATATGACGATAAAATAATAAAACAGCAAGACGATATCTTACTGTTTTATTAAGTTCAGCTCATTTGTTATTTCTTTGCGCGTTCGCCAATAATTTTTTCCGCAACGTTCTTTGGCACTTCGTCATAGTGGTCAAAGACCATATCAAACGTACCGCGACCTTGGGTCAATGAACGCAAATCGGTTGCATAACCGAACAATTCAGACAACGGTACCAACGCGTTAATAACTTGCACACCTTGACGGCTGTCCATACCTTGTAATTGACCACGACGTGAAGAAATGTTACCCATAACGTCACCCAAGTATTCTTCCGGAGTTTCGATTACCATCTTCATGATTGGTTCCAACAATACCGGGTTCGCCGCGCGTGCGCCATCTTTGAACGCAATCGAGCCGGCCGCCTTAAACGCCATTTCCGAGCTATCAACTTCGTGGTAAGAACCATCATAAACGGTAACTTTGAAGTCGACGGTTTCGTAACCGGCTAAGACACCCGAGCGTTTTGCTTCTTCAATACCTTTGTTAATGGCTGGGATATATTCCTTTGGAATTGAACCACCAACGGTCTTATCTTCGAACACGTAACCTTTACCGGTCGGCAATGGTTCCATAATGATTTTACAATGACCATATTGACCATGACCACCAGATTGCTTAATGTACTTACCTTCAACTTCTACGCGTTTACGAATCGTTTCACGATAAGCAACTTGTGGTTTACCAACGTTAACATCAACTTTAAATTCACGACGCAAACGGTCAACCATAATTTCCAAGTGCAATTCACCCATACCCGCAATAATGGTTTGTGAAGTTTCTGGGTCAGTAAATGTTTTGAAAGTCGGGTCTTCTTGTTGCAATTTAACCAAAGCCGCAACCATCTTATCTTGCATTTGTTTGTTGGCTGGTTCAATCGCGTTTTGAATCACCGGTTCCGCGAAGTTCATACTTTCCAACAAAATTGGATTCTTTTCATCGCAAAGCGTATCACCTGTGGTGGTATCTTTCAAGCCGACAATCGCACCAATATCACCCGCAACCAATTCATCAATTTCTTTACGTTGGTTCGCGTACATTTGCACGATACGGCCAACACGTTCTTTCTTATCTTTCGTGGAGTTATAAACATAACTACCCGCAGCTAATTTACCACTGTAAACACGGAAGAAACACAAACTACCAACAAACGGGTCAGTTGCTACTTTAAACGCTAAACCAGCAAATGGTTCATCATCACTGCTCTTGCGTTCAATCATTTCTTCTTCACCGGGAACGTTACCTTTAATTGCCGGTACATCAACAGGACTTGGCAAGTAATCAACAATCGCATCCAACAATAATTGAACACCTTTGTTTTTAAACGAAGAACCGCACAATACCGGTGTAAATTTCAACGAAACTGTACCTTTACGTAAACCAGCACGGATTTCGGTTTCAGTAAATTCTTCTCCAGCAAAGAATTTTTCCATTAATGCATCATCAGTTTCCGCCACTGCTTCAATCATTTGTGCACGGTATTTCTTGGCTTCTTCCAACATATCGGCTGGAATGTCTTCAACTTTCATATCAGTACCCAAATCATTGGTGTAGATAGTTGCTTTCATGGTTACCAAGTCAATGATACCGCGGAAATCTTTTTCCGCACCGATTGGTAATTGAATTGGTACTGGATTAGCGCGCAAACGATCACGCATGGTTTGTACCGCACGTAAGAAATTCGCATCATCACGGTCCATTTTGTTAATATAAGCAATTCTTGGAACATGATATTTGTTGGCTTGACTCCATACTTTCTCACTTTGTGGTTGAACACCAGCACGTGCGCAGAACACCGCCACACTGCCGTCCAATACTTTCAAGCTACGTTCAACTTCCACAGTGAAGTCCACGTGACCGGGAGTGTCAATAATGTTAATACGGTGATTTTTCCACATAACGGTAACGCACGCTGAAGTAATCGTGATACCACGTTCTTGTTCTTGAACCATCCAGTCGGTAGTCGCCGCACCATCATGCACTTCACCGATTTTGTGCGTTATACCGGTATAATATAAGATACGTTCGGTGGTGGTAGTTTTACCCGCATCGATGTGCGCCATAATTCCAATATTGCGATAGTCCTTTAAATCTGTTGTTCTTGCCATAATTGAATTCTTCCCCTTCTTTTTTTATTTAAAATGTTTTATAGACAGTCAAACGCGCCGGCAATGTGTTCCGACGCGCTAGGCTTAATCATCTTACCATTTATAATGAGCAAACGCTT
>JAFZUF010000049.1 GCA_017618475.1 Clostridia bacterium | reverse complement strand
ATTGGTTTCAATAAATTTAACCAAGTCTGTAATTTCTTCCGCGTATAAGTAACCAAAAGCTTGATAGTACTTTAACAACAGATTATCCGGTAATGACATAAATTTCCCGAACTTATCTTCGGCGGATGAACGTACAGCAATATAGTTATTATAACTTTTACTCATCTTGCGGCCGTCACCACTTAAACCTTCCAAAATCGGTGTGCCAAAAGCAATTTCTGGTTTTTGACCATAAATTTCTTGCACTATACGACATTGTGAAAAATTTAATAATTGATCAATGCCACCCAATTCAATATTAGTGTGTAAATTAACGGAATCTAACCCCATCAAAACCGCATAGTTAACTTCGGCCAAGGAAACATTTTCAATACGTTTGCGGAAATCTTCGCGTTGTGTCGCAACGGATAACTTGATACGTTGTAAAACAGATAAAAATTCTGCCAAAGACATTTTAGATAACCATTGGCTGTTCTTATGAACATTGAGTTTCTTCGTATTAATGTACGGCGTAATTTGTTCAACGTATGTCGCAAAATTCTTGGCAATTTGTTCATCTGTAATCATTGCGCGTTCAGTATTACGACCACTAGGATCTCCAATTTTGGCAGTAAAATCACCAATAATAAAATCTACATGGTGTCCACATTTTAAGAAAATATTCAAGATAAAGATTGGACACAAATGGCCAATATGAATATCGGCACCGGTCGGATCAATACCTAATTTAACGTTTAATTTATCCTTTAACATTGCTGGTTCAATTTTAGCGGGTAGGGTGGTTTGTATTTTCACCTGTAGCAATGATAACATTTTTGCCGGTGTTAATTTACCCCAATCTTCGTTAAATCGTTTAAATAATAATTCATCATATCTTTGCATGATTTCTCCTTAATATGCTTTAGCAAAAAGAATTTTAACCTTGGCCGGTTTACCACAATGAACACAAACGTCTTGAGGTTCAACTTCGGCATTGAACGGAATTACACGGGTTGAAACACCGTTGGTTTCGGTTTTAATTGCTTCTTCACATTCGGTGCAATTACACCATGGTGCCAAAACAAAATTACCGGCATTAATTGCTTTCTTTAATTCTGGGAATGTTTTGGCATTTTTAATGTGTTTATCACGATTTTGTGTCGCATTTACCAACATTGTGTGTTGAATATTTTCTAACAAGTCGGCAACATAACGTTCAATTTGGTTTAATTTTACCGTTTCTTTCGTCAAGATATCACGACGACAAATTTGGCATTCATTATTTTCAATATCGCGCGGACCAACTTCAATGCGTACTGGCACACCTTTCATTTCCCATTGGTTAAACTTCCAACCGGGCGTATTATCGCTGTCATCAACGGTAACACGATAATGTAAGTTGAGCAGGGTACGTTTAATATTTTCCGCGGTATTCAAAACACCGGGTTTGTGTTGAGCAACAGGAACGATAACGACTTGAATTGGTGCTACACGCGGCGGTAAAACTAAACCACGGTCGTCACCATGTGTCATCACAATTGCACCAATCAGGCGGGTAGTCGTTCCCACGCTAGTGGTATATGCATAACGTGAAGTCTTCTGGTCGTCTTGAAATTTAATATTAAAGGCTTTCGCAAAATTTTGTCCCATGTAATGGCTGGTACCAACTTGCAAACTTTTTCCGTCTTTCATCATTGCTTCTACGCCATAAGTGGTATCGGCACCGGCAAATTTTTCTTTTTCACTTTTTTGACCAATTAATACCGGAATCGCCAGATATTCACGCATAAATTTTTCATACATATATAAGTCATCAAGCGCATTTTTCTTAGCCGATTTACTGTCGGCAAAAACGGCATGTGCTTCGTGCCATAAAAATTCACTGGTACGTAAGAACGGACGGGTTGTTTTTTCCCAACGCACAACGTTACACCATTGATTTAATTTTATTGGCAATTCTTTATAACTTTGTAACCATTTAGCAAGCATATTGCCAATGATTGTTTCCGAAGTAGGGCGGATGTACAATTTTTCCGGTAAGGCTTCGGCACCAACATGAGTGACAGTT